>SCVR01000098.1 GCA_004296805.1 Dehalococcoidia bacterium | reverse complement strand
CCGGTACCGATACCAACATCGTCTACTTCGACCTCGAAGGCGTCGACGGCCCGTTGTTCCGGGAGCGGCTCGCTGCCGAGGGCGTGCTCTGTTCTGGCGTATCGCCCACGCGCATCCGCTTTGTGACGCACCTCGATGTCAGCGCAGCCGACATCGAGGAGGCGATCCCGGTGATCGCGGGCGTGCTCAAGGGACTCCCCGCCGCGTGAGCCCTCGATCCCTGCGCCTCGGCTCGGTCGCGCTGATCGCGATGTTCGTCCTCGTGGCCTGCGATGGCGCGACACGGTCCGGCAAGACCGAGGACGTGGTGACGCAGATCCCCTTCGCCGCCGGCGAGCGACTCACCTATGCGATCCAGGGAGCCGATGGCGTCCGGCTCGGTACGGGGATCCTCACCGTGGCCGCTGAGGGTGACCACCTGGCGCTTCGGCAGAGCTACACGGAACAGTCTCAGCCACCCGGTCTGCCTGCCAGTACGGACGGCGCCGCAGTGGAGGTGGACGCGAAGACCCTGCGCCCGCTGGCTGGAACCCGGAACATCGCGCGGCGGTCCGGCAACGAGGCACCGGTGGACGGGTACACCTGGACCTACGGAACGTCAGGCGGCAAGGACGTGCTGCGGAGTACGGCTGTGAAGCATGATCGGAGTCCCTCACTCAAGGACATCACGCTCCGCGACCACTACTACGATAACGAGACGTCGCTCTGGCTCTGGCGCACCCTCGCGTTCGCTGAGGGGTACGACAAGTTCTACGTCTCAGCGAACGCCGTTGAGCAGGAGCAGCAGAGGGTGAACCTCAGCATCCGCCAGCGCGAGACGGTCGAGGTCCCGGCCGGCAAATTCGAGGCGTGGCGCCTGTTGTTCCGGAACGGCCGCGCAGTGCGGACCGCCTGGGTGAACGTGAACGCCCCTCACGAAGTCGTGAAGTGGGACAACGGCGACGTGATCTTCTTGCTGGAGTCATCCTCGAAGCAGTAGGGCTATGCCCCGGACCAGAGGCACCCGCTCTTGGCCGCGCGTGCTCGATCTTCGAGAGCGATGAGCGCTGCGCGCTGCGCCCCATCCTCGCGCCACGCCACGGCAAGGCCCTCGCGGATGAGCGTGGCATCGATCGACTCGCCTCCGGCGGTGAAGGCGTAGCGCAGTTCGCGGTCGTAGCGGTCGCGCTGTCGCGCGTCCGAGACCAGTTGCACCTGTGATCCCGCCAGGACGCGCATACGCTCCGTTGCCTCGTTGTAGCAGCGGTCACCGCGTTCTGGAGTGTCGCCCCCATACAGGCGCACCCGGAGTTCCGTTTGGGCCGCGCGGACATCGAGTGTGTCGCCGTCGATCACCCTGACCACGTCAACCAGCACCGCGCCCGACACAGCCACGACCGTCGGGCGCGTGGTGGTCGTGGCCGGACTGTCGTGCCGCGCGAACTGGGTGATACCTGCCGCGCTCAAGGAGAGCAGTGCGACGATGGCGCCGATGACCAGGAAGGCCTTCGACAAGGATCGCTGCCGGGTCGCTTCGTGTGGTGTGAGGACGATCGGGTCGGGGCGACGTCGGGACGGACGCGTACGTGAGCCACTCTTGCCGTAGAACTTCGGAAGGTCGGGCATCTTCGGCACGGCTACGCAGTCCCGGCGTCAAGGCGGACGAAACCTTCGGTGATCAGACTGGCGATGTCTCCCCACGTGGGTCGGGCCGCATCGAGGGCAACTCGGAAGGGCTCAATCTCGTCGGGGGTGAGGGCAACCACGCCGCCTGCTCGGTAGCGGTCGCGCTCCTCAAATGTCGGGCCTGCGGCAGCAGTGCCGGGGAGCGCATCGATGGCCAGGGCGAGATCGCGCACCTGCCACTCGTAGAGCGTTTCGGAATCGCGGACGGCGAACACCCAGAGCGCCGCAGCGTCGGTTGGTGGAGGGGCGTCGGTTTCGACGCCGGCGCTCCACATCCCCTTGATGCACGGAGCGAGGCCGCGCATGACGAACTCCATGTGCGGCGGTGACGCCGCGAACGGCTCGAGCGCGGCGCGGCCATCGAGCCAGGTGGCGGCGACGACGAGGCCGCTGTCAGCGCCGCAAAGCACTCGACGCGCGCCGGGTGCCTGCGCCATGGCGCGGGCCAGTTCCAGGGCGTGGGCCACTGCCTCGGCGGGGGCGTCGGGCTTCACGGTCGCGCAGACGACGTGGACGACGCGCGGCTCGGTGGACGGCTCCGGCATATCGATCACTGTAGGGCGGGGGAGCCGTCTGAACCCCTCGGGTGGGTGCCTAGACGAGACATAAGCATGCTGATATGGCGGTATACTCGCTGCCCATGACGCCCGCTCGCCCCGCTGCTGCCCCTGCTGGTTCTCCTCGAGCGGTGGGGGAGGGCGGCGAGCGACCGCTCCTTGTACTGCTGGATTCGCACGGGATCATCTTCCGCTCGTACTTCGCGCTCCGCGACGTGCTCACGGTCCGACACACGGGTGAGCCGATTGCTGCCGTCTTTGGCTACGCGAACACGCTGCTCTCGGTACTGACAGAACTGCATCCCACCTACGTCATCGCCGCGTGGGACGCCTCCGAGGACACGTTCCGCAAGGAGAAGGACGAGCGCTACAAGGCGCATCGCGAGGCGACACCGGACGACCTCCTGCCGCAGTTCGGTCGCGTGCGCTCGATGCTTGACGCGTTCCGCATCCCCGTTGTCGAGAAGGTTGGGTACGAGGCGGACGACGTCCTCGGGACGCTCGCAGCGCAGGCGCACGAGCAGGGGCTCGAGGTCGTCATCGTCACGCTCGATACGGACATCGTGCAATTGGTCCAGCCAGGCGTGCGCGTGTGGATGTATCGCCCGTATCAGCGCGACTACGTGATGTACGACACCGAGGCGGTCATCGAGCGGTGGGGGTTCGAGCCGGAGCGGATGGTCGACTACAAGGCGCTGACCGGCGACACCTCGGACAACATCCCCGGTGTGAAGGGCATCGGCGAGAAGGGCGCGAAGGCGCTCATCGCTCAGTACGGCACCATCGACCAGATGCTCGCGCACGTCGCGGAGATCGAGCCCAAGCGGACACGCGTCGCGCTCGAGCAGGGGGCGGCCGACGCCCTGCACTCGTACGAAATGGCGACCATCGTGCGTGACGTGCCGGGTGTGACGCTCGACCTCGACGCCGCGTTGTTGCGCGACTACGACCGCGAGGCCGTGGAAGAGTTGTTCCGCGAGTTGGAGTTCCGGTCTCTGATCCCGCGCCTCCCGGCGGGAAGGCGCATCGAGGGTGCAG
>SCVR01000097.1 GCA_004296805.1 Dehalococcoidia bacterium | reverse complement strand
CCG
This sequence comes from Dehalococcoidia bacterium, assembly GCA_004296805.1. Taxonomy (GTDB): domain Bacteria; phylum Chloroflexota; class Dehalococcoidia; order UBA2979; family UBA2979; genus SURF-43. Next base: position 2,767 of record SCVR01000097.1, on the reverse strand, counting down.
GAACCCCTCGACGGTGCGCGCGACGTGGCTGGGTGTGGGGGTGGGCGCGCTGGTCGTGTCGATCGGGGTGCTGGTACTGGTGGCGTGGCTGACCTCGTTCGGGATCGCGGCGATCGTGCCAGTCGTCGGGGCGATCGCGTTGATTGCGCTGCACGGGCAGATGCCTCGGCGGACGGCGAAGGGGACGGCGGTGCTGCGGCACACGCTGGGGTTCCGTCGGTTCATCGAGGACGCGGAGACGCATCGGGCGGATTTCGCGGAGAAGGCCGGGCTGTTCTACGAGTACCTGCCGTACGCGATCGTGTTCGGGTGCGTGGAGCGGTGGGCGAAGGCGTTCGAGGGGTTGGCGATGGAGCCGCCGTCCTGGTACGGCTCGTCGGGTGCGTTCAATGCGGTGGTGTTCGCGCACGCGATGTCGGGGTTCTCGACGTCGACGACGGGTGTGCTGGCGTCGACGCCGGGTGGGAGTGGGTCGAGCGGGTTCGGTGGCGGCGGGTTCTCGGGCGGTGGTGGTGGTGGTGGCGGCGGTGGGTCGTGGTAGCGGTGTTGGCCTCGGGCGGTGCGGGGTGAGCGGCGGGGTGGCCACAGGGTGGGGGCCTGGGAAACGACCCCACGCCTCGCGGAGGGAACCGCGGGGCGCGCCACGGCGTCTTAGGCTCATGAGAGTGCGCGTCATTGTCGTCGTCGGCTCGCTGCTGGTCGTCCTCGCCATGAGCGGGGCCTGCATCGACTTGGGGCAGCGAGGCTATGGCACCACCACGCCGACTCCTGATCTGGGGACTCCCAGACCTACCGTAACTCTCACTCCACCACCGACTGCGACCGCGATCGCGAGCACCAGCACTGTCGTTGCGGGCACGGTTACCTCCACTCCGGGATCGCCCACGGCCACGGCCACGGCCACGGCCACGGCCACGGCCACGGCCGTACCCTCGGCGACTCCGGTGTCGACGATGGATCCATCGGTGGTGCGACTTCAGTACCTCCTGTTCGACCGCTTCGGTCACCTCTGGTACTGCGACCCAGACTTCTACCCGATCGCTCGGCAGGATGAGCAGACGCTGGCCCAAGAGCGATTCCCGGCGATCCAGGCGGACGCGGGGACGTTTGCGATCATCCTCGCCCATCAGGGGTATGCCGCTGCAACCACCTACGCGCCAGCCCAGCAACTTGCCGTGTACCGCGACTGGAAGATGCTCCGCGCACTCCAGTTGGACTCGCTCGGCAGCGGTCGGTACCACTTCAATGCCCGGTTCACACAGGACGAACTCACCGGATTGCTGGTAGAGGGCGTGGTGGACGCGAGCGGCGGGGTGGTGGTGACGTCTCAAGCTCCGTCAGGGCGCCCGAACTGCCCGATCTGCCTTGCGCGGGGAACGCAGATTGCGACTCCCAATGGGCCGATCGACGTGGAAGCGCTCAGGGTCGGGATGACCGTATGGTCTGCAGACGCCAATGGTCTGCCGTTCGCTGCGGTGGTTGTCGCCGTTGGGAGCACGCCAGTCCCCGCGACCCATCAGGTTGTGCACCTTGTCCTGGCAGACGGCCGCGAGTTGCGCGTTTCGCCGGGCCATCCACTGGCGGACGGCCGCCTCGTGGGTGGTCTCGCACCCGGAGCGGCCGTGGATCAAACGAAGGTCGTGACTGCCACTCTCGAAACCTATGACGGCGGAACGACGTTTGACCTGCTCCCCGCGGGACCGACCGCGACGTACTGGGCAAACGGCGTCACTTTGAGCAGCACCCTCGGTTCGGCGAGCGGCTGAACGATCCGGTTTCCATCGGGAGTGATCCTGTATCGATGTCGACCTGCGGGTGCAGTCCGCGACCCTGCATGGGAGATCATCGGGCCGAGTGCGACTCCACGCTGACAGTCAGTCGCTATTGGGTACATCGGCGGGTGCGAAGCGGCATATGACCACGCTTGCCCCGGGCGCGCAGCCTCGGGATACTGGGCGACGGCAGGATAGCTCAGCGGTAGAGCAGCGGACTCATAAGCCGTTGGTCGCGGGTTCAAATCCCGCTCCTGCTACCACGCGATCATGACGAGGCGCCCTCATCGGGCGCCTTCTTGTTGCAGCGCAAGGAGCCTCCGTCAGTCCGACGGCCGTTCGTGTCCCGCGCCGAGCACCTTGTTTTCCGCCTCGAGGCTACGCATGGGCTGGCAAGCTCTCGTTGACGTTTATCGATAATCGATTTATCGTTAAACAGTAAGGGCGATGCAGCATCCCGCCACTCCGAAGGAAGGCCTATGAGCAGCTCACCTCCCGACACCGTCTCTCTCTCGCGCAAGACGCTCAAGGTCGTCATGGCGCTGAATCTGCTGACGGGGGGCCTCATTGTGGGCCTCCTGGTGGCCAGCGTGATCGCGAGTTCGACGGTCTTCCGCGCGCTCGGCGTCACCGCTGGCCAGGACAACACTGCATTGATCACGGGCATGCGCCTGATCATGGTCATCGGCATCATCGCCGTCCCGTTGGCGCACGTCATCCTGTCGCGACTGCTCGATATCGTGCGAACAGTCGCCGCTGGCGATCCATTCGTGGCCGGGAACGCGGCGCGGCTGCAGACGATCGCCTGGGCACTGCTTGGACTTGAGGTGCTGCATCTTGTGGTCGGCGCTATCTCGGCAGTGACCTCGACCCCGGGGCAGTCGCTCGACCTCGGCTGGGGCTTCTCGTTCACGCGCTGGCTCGCGGTGCTCCTGCTCTTCGTGCTCGCGCGCGTGTTCACGCAGGGCACGCAGATGCGCCAGGACCTCGACGGG
>SCVR01000096.1 GCA_004296805.1 Dehalococcoidia bacterium | reverse complement strand
ACTTTGACCAGCGTCTTGCCACCAGATGAACTGTGGCCGGCAGTCGGAGCGGTTTGAGTCGTCATGGCTGTTCCCCCCTCCGGACTACGCGACGCCCGCTGGCGTTTTGGTCTTCTGGTCGACACCCGGGTTACGGAAGCAGCGCGCGGTGTGCCCGGGCTCCTTCGTCTCCAATTCCGGGTGCGTGGTCAAGCATTCGTCGATCGCCCAGTCACAGCGTGGCTGGAACGGGCACCCCGCAATGGGGTTGATGAGCAGGGGCGGCTGGCCCTCGATGGTGGCCAGGCGGACGTGCTCGGTCGCGTCCAGCCGCGGGACGGAGGCCATCAGTCCCACCGTGTACGGGTGCCGCGGGTGCTTGAAGACGTCGACAGCAGTCCCGCTCTCGACGATCTCACCGGCGTACATGACGTTCACACGGTCGGCGTAGCGCGCCACCACACCCAGGTTGTGGGTGATGACGAGGACGGCCGTGCCGAACTCCCGAGCGAGGCGCGCCATGATCTCCAGGATCTGCGCCTGAATGGTCACATCGAGGGCCGTCGTGGGCTCGTCTGCGATCAGGAGCTTCGGGTTGCAGGAGAGCGCCATCGCGATCATCACGCGCTGGCGCATGCCGCCCGAGAACTGGTGCGGGTAGTCCTTCAAACGCTGCGCGGCTTCCGGGATGCCGACGAGTTCGAGGAGCTCGACAGCACGTGCCGTCGATTCCTGCTCGCCGAGCCCGAGGTGCAGCGTGATGGATTCGCGGATCTGCTGACCGATGGTGAGCACCGGGTTCAGCGAGGTCATGGGCTCCTGGAAGATCATGCCGATACGGTTGCCTCGGATGGAGCGCATCTCCGCGTCGGACGCCTTCAGCAGGTCCTTGCCCTCGAACATGATCGAGCCGTCGACGATCCGGCCTGGCGGGTTCGGAATGAGCCGCAGGATCGACATCGCTGTGACGGACTTGCCACAACCTGATTCACCCACGAGGGCGAGCGTCTCGCCTTCGTCCAGGTGCCAGGTCACGCCGTTCACCGCGCGGACTACGCCGTCGTCGGTGAAGAAGTAGGTCTTGAGATCTTTCACCTCAAGCAGTGTCGCCATGGATCACCTTTTCGCGCCCGAGGGCGCGACCCCTCTCGGTAGTCCCTGACTGGTTCCCGGCTCGCTCCCCGCGAGTGGGCCGGGCTGGTGGGGAAGAGGAGACTCGAACTCCTACGCCTTGCGGCACGCGGTCCTAAGCCGCGCTCGTCTGCCGATTCCGACACTTCCCCGGTGCCCGGAACCGCGCCTCTCCCGACTCTTCCCTCACACACGCCGGCGCTGGTCCGGAGTAGTTGCTGTGGTGAGCCCCCTGGGATTCGAACCCAGAACCGGCTGATTAAGAGTCAGCTGCTCTGCCATTGAGCTAGAGGCCCGCGCAGCACGCAGGACGGTACCAATGGCCCGATCCCGTGTCAACGAATTTGGAACCTGCGGATGCCACCGGATCTTCTCATTCAAACGCAGAGATGTGCATGCGACGTACGAGTTGTGAGCGCCGTCCCCGGGAGATCGAATGTCCGACGCCTCCGGGAGTCGCCGCAACGGCGCTCGAGCGCGCTGTGCTGCCGCGACTCGATTGACCCTCTGCTCGGCGCTGACATAGCCTGCAATCTGCCTCCGAGGTCGCGCGAGCGCCTCTCGATCTTCGGCCGGGTGGTTAGCTCAGTTGGTTAGAGCGCAGCGTTGACATCGCTGAGGTCACTGGTTCGAATCCAGTACCGCCCACCATTTCTTTCATGAGACGCGCGCTATGCGTTCTGTCGCGAGCAACCTTCGCGGTACCCGCACGTTATGATGTGGACGACCCGCACCCTCCGGGGTGCGATAGATGAGTGCTGATGGGGACACGTCCCCCGCGAGACTCGAACCTTCAGAGACCGGGGCCGCTGGCTGAAAGCCCCGGGGTGTCGAGGCGGTTTGGGATACCACCCCGGAGCCCGCAGGCGAACCTGCGGCGGCGACGCCCTCGTTACGGGCGCTTGAGCCTCGGCTGCGCGTGCTGGCAGCCGGGGGAAGCCGGGTGGAACCACGAGCGCGCCTCTCGTCCCGCGGGACGGAGGCGCGTTTTGGTGCCCGGCGAGTCCGGGGAGCCGAGGAGTTCCGACGATGACGAGCCAGCACGAACACGAAGCCCCGTTTGCCCAGTTGCCTCCGGAGGAGCGCCTCTTCCGGATGCGCCACTCCGCCGCACACGTCCTGGCTGAGGCCGTCCTGGAGATGTTCCCCGAGGCGAAGTACGCCATTGGCCCGCCCGTGGAGAACGGCTTCTATTACGACTTCGACCTTCCCCGTCCGCTGACGCCGGAGGATCTGCCTCTCCTCGAGGCGCGGATGAAGAAGTCGGTTGCGGCGAACCACGCGATCCGTGGTGAGCAGATCCCGAAGGAACGCGCTCGGGAGGTCTTCAAGGATCAGCCGTACAAGCTCGAACTGATCGACGGCATCGAGGATGCGACCGTCGGCCATTTCCGGCACGGCGAGTTCCAGGACCTCTGCCGCGGCGGGCACACCGAGTCGACGGGCCAGATCGGTGCGTTCACCCTGACACACGTCGCCGGCGCGTACTGGCGAGGCGACGAGAAGAACGCCATGTTGCAGCGCGTGTACGGCGCGCTCTTCCCGACGCAACAGGAACTGGATGACTACCTGAAGATGCGCGAAGAGGCGGAGAAGCGGGACCACCGTCGCCTCGGCCGCGAACTCGACCTCTTCCACATCGACCCGGTCGCGCCTGGCTCACCGTTCTGGCACCCGAAGGGGACAATCCTCTACAACGGCCTGGTCGACTACATGCGCGAGCTGTATGAGGAGTACGGGTACAAGGAAGTCATCACCCCGCTCGTGTTCGGCGTGGAGTTGTGGAAGACCTCCGGCCACTACCAGAACTTCGCCGAGGACATGTTCCTCTTCGAGAGTGGCGAAGAGGAGATGGGCATCAAGCCCATGAACTGCCCGGGCCACTGCCACTACTTCGCCACGGGCCACCACTCCTACCGCGAACTTCCCCTGAGGCTCGCGGAGTTCTCTCGCCTCCACCGCAACGAGCGCTCCGGGGTCCTGCACGGGCTCACGCGAGTCCGCGCGTTCTCTCAGGACGACTCGCACATCTATTGCACGCCGGAGCAGTTCGACGGGGAGATCTTCTCCGTGTTCCGCATGCTGGAGCGGGTCTACTCAGACCTCGGCCTGGGCGAACCGACGATCCGCCTTGCCACCCGCCCGGCGAAGTCGATCGGCAGCGACGAGGACTGGGAGCGTGGCGTCCGGCTGCTTGGTGAGGCAGTCACCGGCGCCGGCAAGCAGTTCGTCCTGGCTCCGGGTGAGGGCGCCTTCTATGGCCCGAAGCTGGAGTTCCACTTCAAGGATGCCATCGGACGGGCCTGGCAGCTCGGCACGGTCCAGGTGGACCTTGGCATGCCGCAGTCGTTCGGACTCACCTACATCGGGGAGGACGGACAGGAGCACCGGCCGATGATGATCCACCGGGCGATCCTCGGTTCGCTTGAACGGTTCATCGGTGTCTACATCGAGCACACGGGCGGGCACTTCCCGCTCTGGCTCGCGCCCGTCCAGGCGGTCGTCATCCCGATCGCCGACCGTCATGCCGAATACGCGCACAAAGTGCGTTCGATCCTGCGAGGTCGCGGGCTGCGCGTCGAGGTTGACGACGCCTCCGAACGGATGAACAACAAGATCCGGAAAGCACAAACGCAGCGGATCCCCTACATGCTCATTGTGGGTGACCGGGAAGCAGAAGCCGAAGCCGCAGCGGTCCGTGATCGCTCCGGCGACGACCTCGGCGCGCTTCCCATCTTCCAGATTGGCGACCGCATGGTGGATGAGCGTGACTCCCGAAGTATTCAGGCCCGCTGATCCACCCCTCATTACATGGCGAATGAGGACGGACTGATTGCGCGTCACGCGCCGCTGCGTTGTAGAGTCCACCCGTCCAAGGCGGGTTGCCGGGCCATCAGGCCTGACGGAGGGAACAACATGCGCAGTGGAGCACGACGGCTGGCCATCACGGCCGGGCTCGCGGTGGCGGTCGCGCTGGTCGCGGCGTGTGGAGGCAGTAAGAACGAGAAGTTCGATATTAACAAGGGCGCGCCGGAAGCGGACGCTGCCGTGAAGAGCTTCATCGAAGGCTGGATGCAAGCAGATCGGAAGAGC
>SCVR01000095.1 GCA_004296805.1 Dehalococcoidia bacterium | reverse complement strand
ACGGATCGGTTCACCTTCACGCGGCGCAGGCCGTTGCCGCGGCACGTCTTGCACGGGTCCGTGACGATCGAGCCCTCGCCTCGACAGCGCCCGCAGGCCGCCACGTTCACGAATTGGCCGAAGACAGACTGTTGCACCCGCCGCAGCTCGCCCTGCCCCTTGCAGTCGGGGCACTCGGGCCGTGCCGCGCCGCCGACCTGTCCGGTCGACTTGCAGTCCGCACAACGCTCGGTGCGCTGGTACGAGATCTCCTGCTCGACGCCGAATACCGCCTCTTCGAGGCTCAGTGTCATCGTCGCGCGCAGATCAGAGCCGGGCTGCGGGCCAGCGCGCCGCGAGGCCGTGCCGCGGAAGAACGCGTCGAAGATGTCGCCGAAGCCGCCGAAGCCCTCGTGTCCGGAGAACCCCTGGGCGCCTGCGTTGCCGATCCCGGCCGCGCCGAAGCGGTCGTACCGCTGGCGCTTCTCCGGGTCGGAGAGCACCTCGTAGGCCGCGTTGATCTGCTTGAAGCGGGCCTCAGCGCCTTCCTCTTTGTTCCGGTCGGGATGGAACTCCATCGCCAACTTGCGGAACGCACGCTTCACGTCGTCCGGGGAGGCATCCCGGGCGACGCCGAGGGTCGCGTAGAGGTCGTCAGTGCCGGTCGTCATAGACCATCCATCCTAGAGGACGCCCGCCGTGGGCGCGCCTCAGGCACTTCCCGTACCGTTTCCTGCAGCGCTTCGGAAGTCCTGGCTTACCTGGCGGGCTCGGACAGCATCCGACGGAGCCCCTCGATCGCCGCGGCGGGGACACCGATGCCCCGCAGGTAGGTCTCCGCGCCCCCGAACTGGTCGCGCAGCCCATCGAGGAAGCCCGAGATCGCGTCCGGCGGGACACTCAGGGCGTACTCCCGCTGGGCGGGCGAGGCGTTGGTGAACCAACCGCCCCGCGCCGTGAGGTACTCCGTCAGCCGCTCCCGCTCAAGGTTCGTCATCGCATAGTCGGTCTCGATCACATCCCGTGGGACACCGAGCAGCTCCAGCGTCATCGCGGTGACGACGCCGGTGCGGTCCTTCCCCGCGGAACAGTGCACGAGCACCGGGTATGAGTCCGGGTCGCCCAGTAACTCGAACGTCTCGCGTAGCGCTGGCACGCCAACTTCGAGGTACTTCAGGTAGCGCGCCGCCGAGATCGTGTTGCCCACCGCGGCGTCCATCGCCGCCTGGTCAGGTGAGACCGACAGCGCGACGTGCCGCGTCCCCAGCGCCACCAGCGCATGCGTGCCCTCACGCGCCCGCTCGTCGTCGCGGCGCAGGTCAAGGGCGGTGCGCAGGCGAAGGGCGCGAGCGCGCTCGGCCTCCTCTTCGTCGAACGCCTCGGGCGCCCCGCCCCGGTAGTAGCGGCCCCACGGCACCGAGGCCCCCGAGGCGGAGGTGTAGCCACCGATGTCCCGCACGTTGAACCAGCGCTTGAACGGCCGGTGCCGTCGCTGGAACTCCTCGATCATCGGGGCACCACCCTTGATCCTGCTGACACAGACGCCCGCCGAGGTTACTCGACGGGCGTCCGCTCAGTTGCTCATGCAGCGAGGCTAGACCTCGCGGAACTCGCCTTCGATCGTGTCGCCGCTGGCACCGCCGGCGGCCGTGCCGGCGGGATCACCAGTGCCCGGCGCGTTCGCCTCGGCCTGCTTCGTGTAGATCGCATTGCCGACCTCTTGCATCGCCTGCGAGAGGGCGTCCGCGCGTTCCTTGATCACGTCGCCGTCCTCGCCGCCGAGGGCTTCACGCACCGAGGCGATCGCGGCCTCCACCTTCGACTTCTGCTCAGCCGTCACGATCTCTGCGTTGTCACGCAGCATCTTCTCCGCCGAGTACGCGAGGGTGTCGCCCTGGTTGCGCGCCTCCACGGTCGCCCGCTTCTTCGCGTCCTCGCCGGCGTGGATCTCGGCCTCCTTGCGTAGCCGTTCGACCTCGCTGTCGGTCAGGCCGCTCGAGGGTTGGATCGAGACGTGCTGCTGCTTCCCGGTCGCCTTGTCCGTCGCAGACACCTTCACGAGGCCGTTCGCGTCGATGTCGAACGAGACCTCGATCTGCGGGACGCCGCGCGGCGCCGGCAACAGACCGTCGAGGATGAAACGGGCCAGCGACTTGTTGTCGGCCGCCATCGCACGCTCACCCTGCACTACGTGGATCTCCACGCTCGGTTGGTTGTCGCTCGCCGTCGAGAACGTCTGCGACGCCGTCGTCGGGATCGTCGTGTTGCGCTCGATCAGCGGCGTCGCGACGCCCCCGAGGGTTTCGATGCCCATCGTCAGTGGTGTGACGTCCAGCAGCAGGACGTCCTTCACCTCACCCTTGAGAACACCAGCCTGGATCGCGGCGCCAATGGCGACGACCTCGTCCGGGTTGACGCCCTGGTGCGGCTGCTTGCCGAAGAATTCCTTCACGCGCTGCACGACCAGCGGCATACGCGTCATGCCACCGACGAGGACCACCTCGTCGACGGCCGAGGCCTGCACGCCCGCGTCCTTCAACGCCTGCTGCACCGGCACGAGCGTCTTCTCGACCAGTGACATCACCAGCTGCTCGAACTTCGCGCGCGTCAGCGTCAGCACCATGTGCTTCGGGCCGGAGGCGTCCGCCGTGATGAACGGCAGGTTGATCTCCGTCGACTGCGCCGAGGACAGCTCGATCTTCGCCTTCTCGGCGGCTTCCTTCAGACGCTGAAGCGCCATCCGGTCTTGCGAGATGTCGATACCGGAGTCCCGCTTGAACTCAGCCGCGAGGAACTCGATCAGGACGTTGTCGAAGTCGTCGCCACCGAGGAAGGTGTCGCCGTTGGTCGCCTTCACCTGGAACGTGCCGTCGCCGATCTCGAGGATCGAGATGTCGAACGTGCCACCACCGAGGTCGTAGACCGCGATCAACTCCTCCGCCTTGGAGTCGAGGCCATAGGCCAGCGACGCCGCTGTCGGCTCGTTGATAATGCGGAGCACCTCGAGGCCCGCGATGCGGCCCGCATCGCGCGTCGCCTGACGCTGGGCGTCGTTGAAGTACGCCGGGACCGTGATCACGGCCTCCGTCACGGTTTCGCCAAGGTAGGCCTCTGCGTCCGCCTTCAACTTCTGCAGCACCATCGCGGAGACCTCGGGCGGCGAGTACTGACGACCGCCCAGCTCCACGCCGGCGTCGCCGTTGTCGCGCTTCACCACACCAAAGCCCGCCACCTTCTTCAGGCGGACGACTTCTTCGTCCTCGAACTTGCGGCCCATGAGCCGCTTGACCGAGTAGACGGTGTTCTGCGGGTTCGTGACCGCCTGGCGCTTCGCGACGGTGCCGACGAGGCGCTCGCCGTCCTTCGTCACGGCCACCACGGACGGTGTCGTTCGTCCACCCTCCGCGTTCGGGATGACGCGAGGCTCGCCGCCTTCCATCACCGCGACACACGAGTTCGTCGTGCCCAGGTCAATGCCGATGACCTTACCCATCTTGCTGCCTCGCTCTCCCGCGTTACCGCGTCTGCGCGTCGTGCGCGCCGGTGGCCTCTGCCCCGGCGGGCGCACCCGCGCCCACGATCACCATCGCCGGCCGGACCACCTTGTCGCCCAGCACGTACCCGCGCCGAACGAGGTGGATGACCGATCCCTCCGGGCCCGGAGCCGTACCGGCGGCCTCGTGCCTCGCAGGGTCAAACGGCTTGCCGAGCGCGTGGATCTCCGTGACCCCGCTTTGCTCCAGCACGCCCCGGAACTTCTGCATCACCAGCCGCACGCCTTCGGCCCACGGCTGGTCGGACATCTCCCCCGGCGTCGCGTCGATCGCGCGCTCGAGGTCATCGAGGACGGGAAGGAAGGAGACGACCGCGCCGACGACCGCTGCCGCGCTCCACTCCGTGCGCTCTTCGCGCGACCGGCGGAGCAGGTTCTGGTAGTCCGCCACCGCGCGTGCCTGAGCGGCGCGTGCGGATTCGAGGTCCGCGCGCAACGAATCGAGCGTCGGCTCAGCCGCCTCGGTTGAGGGCTCCGCCGATGCCGTAGCCTCCGGCGTCTCCGGGGATGCTTCGTCCGCCATCGTCTTCCCTTGTCGTGGTGCGTCCGCGCCGCTGCGGTCGCACTGCGATCTCACTTCACACGACTACCGCATGTCGTGCAGCAGTTGTCCCATCAAGGAGGCGATGTAGCGCACCCGCGGGATCGTCCGCTCGTACGCCATGCGCGTCGGCCCCACGACGGCGACCGTTCCGGCCGCCTCCGGGTCCCCGTACCGCGCGATCACCACGCTCCAGTCCTGCATCTGGTCGGCGGCCAGTTCGCTGCCGATGACCACTCGCGTCTCGCCCGGCTGCGCGTCGGCCGCGCCTTCGAGCAACGTCCGCAGGCGGTACGCCTGCAGGCGCGCCACTGCGTCCAGCATCCTGTCCGGGTCCGCGAACTCCGGCTGTCGAAGTGCGCGCGAGAGCCCGTCCAGGTACGTCTCCTCCGCTCCGCGTGGCTCCTCGATCAACTCGGCGGCTGCGCGGGCGATCGCCGCCTCGTCCGCGTCCGGGAGGTCCGAGGCCAGCGCCCGGGCGCCTGAGCCGTCCATCCCCGCAAGCCGCGCGTTCAACCGCGCTGCCCGCTCCAACAACTGCGTCTGCGTCGCTGGCTGCCGGAGCGGCACGAGCCGCTGTCGCAGCCGACCGTCGTCCATCACGGCTACCAGCAACGCGGTCTCCGCGTTCAACTCGACCAGTTGCAGGTGGCGCAGCCGTCCTGCTGCCACTGCCCGCGGTCGCGTCACCACCGCCACGTTCCCCACGGCGCCCGCGAGGATGGTCGCGGTGAGGCTCAGCCACTCGTCCAGACCACCCGCCACCTGATGCAGTTGGTGGGTGATCGTCCGCTGCTCTTCGACTCCGACTGGCTCCTCCGCCATGAGCGACTGCACGTACGTGCGGTAGCCAAGGTCGGACGGGATCCGGCCAGCCGACGTGTGCGGGTGGGTGATATACCCCTCGTCCTCCAGCCGTGCCATCTCGTTCCGCACCGTCGCCGACGAGACATCGAGGCCTCGACGGTCGACCAGCGCCTTGGACGAGACGGGCTCAGCCGTCTGGACGTATTCCCGCACTACCAGCCCGAGGATGGTCGCGCGACGCTCGGTGAGCACCTTCGCCTCCCCTGTTAGCACTCTCGGGGCGAGAGTGCTAACTCATGACTCTGATTCTGGCAGACTCACCTCGGCAGGTCAATGGTCAGGTTCCCGGGCTGGGCCACCCTCTCTCCTATACTCCCGGCTCCGTCCGTTTCCCGAGGAGGCTCCCGATGCGCATCCAGCCCGTGACTGACCGAGAGCCCCTGGATGCCGCCGGAAAGCAGGCCTGGGACGCCGTCGCCGAACGTCGAGGTGGTCGCGTCGGCGGCCCGTTCGGCGTCCTGATGCACAGCCCCGCCGCCGCCGAGCGTGTCGCCCGGGTTGGCGACCACGTCCGATTCGACCTCGCGCTGACCCCTGCCGAGCGTGAGTTGGCCATCATCTGCACGGCTCGCGAGTACGACGTTGATGTCGAGTGGGCCGGACACGTCCGGATCGCCCTGGAAGTGGGGGTGCCGGAGGCCACCGTCGAGGTGGTGGCGAACCGGGGTGACGTCAGCGGACTGACGGCCCACGAGCAGCAGATCATCAACTATGTCCGTGAACTCCTCGGCCCGAAACGGCGGGTGTCCGAGGCTACCTTCAACCCGCTCCACGCCCGCCTCGGCGACCGCACGATGGTCGATCTGGCCACGTTGGTTGGGTATTACGGGATGATCGGCTGTGCCCTGAACTCCTTCGAAGTGCCCCCACCTGCTGGTGGGCGCCCGCTGCCTCGCATCGCACGCTGACTCACCCCTCGCCTAGTCTGGACTAGGCCCGTGCGGACGCGGGTCGCGGTGGGGAGTGACCGAGGATGGCCCAGCCCCGCCGCCGACCGGCTGAGGTGCCCCCTCCCTCCGAGGAGGAACAGCAGCAGCGTGTCGCCGCGGCCGATCGTCCGGCGTTCTCTGCCCTCTACGAAGCCCACGCCCCCCGGATCTACCGATATCTCCTGCACCGCACGTCGAGTCCCGCGGAAGCCGAGGAACTGACCTCGCGCACCTTCGTGCAGGCGCTCGCCGGACTGGACCAGTACCGCGGCCGCGGCGAATTTGGCGCGTGGCTCATGGGGATCGCCCACCACCTCCTGCTGAACTGGTACCGCTCGAAGGGCCGCCGGCCCTCGACCGACAGTCTGGATGCCGCCCTCGAGGTGCCGTCTGACATCCCCGGCCCCGCCGAAAGCCTCGAACGGAACGAAGCGATCGCACGGGTGCGCGCGGCGGTCTCCGCCCTTGCGCCGGAACGTCAGCGACTGATTGCGCTCAAATACGTCGAGGGCCGCTCCAACGCGGAGGTCGCGGATATCATGGGCCGCACGGAAGGGGCGGTGAAGGCACTGCACCACCGCACGCTCCGTGAACTGCACCAGCTCCTCGATGACTCCGAGGGCGAAAGGACGACGCGATGAGGCTGGCTGCCCGCATCACCGGCGTCGGTGCCTACCTCCCCGAGCGCGTCCTCACCAACGCCGAACTCGAGAAAATGGTCGACACAGACGACGCCTGGATCGTCGAGCGCACCGGCATCCGCGAACGCCATATTGCCGCTGACCATGAGACCACCAGCACCATGGGCGCCGAGGCTGCACGTCGTGCCCTCGCCACCGCGGGCATCGAGGCGAGTGACCTCGACCTGATCGTCACGGGCACCTGCACGCCGGACGGCCTCTTCCCCGCGGCCGCCACGCTCATCCAGCACCAGATCGGCGCCACGCGTGCCGGCACGTTCGACGTGAACGCGGCCTGTACCGGATTCCTTTCTGGCCTCTCCGTCGCGACCAACTTTGTTGCGACGGGCCAGGCGGAGCGCGCCCTCGTCGTGGGCGCTGAGACACTCTCCCGCATCGTCGACTGGACCGATCGAGGTACGTGCGTCCTGTTCGGTGACGGGGCTGGCGCGGTGATCGTCGAGCGCGCCCCCGAGGGCGAGCACGGCGGTGTCGACGCGATGGTGCTGCGTGCGGACGGCTCGCAATCGCCGCTGCTCTACTCCAGCGGGCCTTGCAACGCGACCGCCCTGTCACACGAAGCGAAGATCATCATGGACGGCCGGAACGTCTTCCGGCACGCCGTGACCGCGATGGCTGACGCATCAGGCGAGGCCCTGCGTCGCGCCGGCCTGACCGCGGACGACCTCGCGCTTGTCGTGCCGCATCAGGCGAACCTGCGCATCATCACGGCTGTCGCGGATCGGCTCGGGATGCCGATGGAGCGCGTGTTCGTGAACGTCGACCGCACCGGCAACACGTCGAGCGCCACCATCCCCGTGGCACTGGCCGAGGCCGTCGCCGGTGGGCGTCTCGCGGCTGGCGATCGGGTGCTGCTGACTGCCTTCGGTGGCGGCCTCACCTGGGGCGCGTTCGTCCTCGAGTGGTCGGGCGTCCGCGTGCCTGCCGCGCTCCGCATGCCCACGGGGGCCTTCGCGAGCGCCACGGCGTGACCGCGCGTCCATCCGAGATCGTCTACACCCGCACCGAGGGCCAGCCCTCCGACCTCTCCGAGGCCCCACGACCCCGCGTAGTGATCACTGGAGTGGGCGTCGTCCATGCCCTCGGCCAGACGACTGGCCAGATCTGGGATGCGATGGCCGAGGGCCGCAGTGCAGTCGGTTTGATCACTCGATTCGACCCGACTCCGTTCACGACGCGCATCGCCTCGCAGGTGAGCGACGAGGTCGATACGCGCTTCAAGCCGGAGTACTGGGATGCCCTCGACCGGCGCTCGCGCTTCGCGGTCAGCGCGGCACTCTCCGCCGTGCAGGGCGCAGGCATCACCTTCACTCCGCAGAACCGTGCGCAGGTCACGGTGGTGATGGCCTCCGAACGCCCCGAAGAGGACCGCCTCCTTGAAGGTGCGCGTCACCTCGTCGCTGGGGACGTGACGAAGGCCGCCGAGACGCTCGCCGCGGACGCGCGCCCTCATGCCGCGTCCGATCGCATCGCCGCGCTGTTCGGAACCACCGGTCCCGTGCTGCAACTGGAGAACCGCGCGCCCGGTGGTCTCGCTGCGATCATCGAGGCCGCTTCGATCCTTCGCCGTGGCGATGCGCTGGTAGCGATCGCCGGGGGCGCCGAGGCACCCGTCACTCCGATCTCGCTCGCCGCGTTCCAGGGCACCGGCTCGCTCTCGACCCGCAACGACGCACCCGCCGAAGCCTCCCGTCCACTCGACATGGATCGCGACGGCTTCGTGCTCGCTGAGGGCGCCGCTGTCGTCGTGCTCGAACGCCTCGAAGTCGCCGTCGCCCGCGGTGCCCGGATCCTCGCGGAGATCGAGGGCGAGGCGATGACGTTCTCCGCTGGCCGCGATGGCACTCCCGGCTTCGATGCCGACCAGATCGCGCGCAGCATCCAACTCGCGCTCATCACCAGCGGCCGCATCCAGTCTGAAGTCGACCTGGTCGCGTTGCACGCCGCTGGCAACATCGAAGGCGACCGCCTCGAGGCTCGCGCCGTGAAGATGATCTTTGGGTCGGCGGCCCGCCATCACATGTACACGCCGGCGCTGAAGTCGCACCTCGGGCACGCGCTCGCCGCCTCCGGCCCGCTGTCGCTGGCGGTCATCCTCGAGGCGATGCACCGCCAGCAGATCCCCGGCACCCGCAACCTCGTGCGCGAGGACCCCGAAGTCGATCTGGACGCGAACCCCGGCGGCCCGAAGGCGGACACCCTCCGCGTCGCCATGGTGAACGCCACCGGCTGGGCCCATAATGCGACGCTGGCGATCTGCCATCCCGCTTCGATGCGCCCCATCCCCGCTTCGTTCGACGCGGTCGGCGTCGTCCTCGTTGTCCCGGACGAGCGGGTCACGCCGTAGCCCCCGGCCCCTCCCCCCGATAGGATCGAGGCATGGACATCACCTGGTTGGGCAATGCGGCAGTGCGCGTCCGGACCCGGACGGCTGCGGTCGTCATGGACCCCTACGACAAGTCGGCCGGCGGCACGATGGGCCGCCCGGACGCCCACATCATCACCATCAGCCACGACGACCCGCTGCGGAACGGCGTCGGCGGCGTCGCGCCGGCGGATGGCCCGCCGATCGTCCTGCGCGGCCCCGGCGAGTACGAGATCCGCGGTGTGCAGGTGGAGGCAGTCGCGGGCGCGCTCAAGGAGTCGCTCGACCTCTCCGGTGTGCGCAGCGTCATCTGGCACTTCGCCGCGGAGGACCTGCGCTGGGCGCACCTCGGTGGCCTGGGCACGCAGCCGACGAAGGAGCAGATGGACCTGCTCTCGGACGTTGACATCGTGATCGTGCCGATCGCGCTCACCGACACGCTCGACCCGAAAGAGGCGGCGCGCGCCGTCCGCCACATCCAGCCCTCGATCGTCATCCCCGTCGGTTACGACCCTGCGGAGCCCGAGGCGCTGACAGCTTTCCTCGCTGCCGTCGGTGGCAAGCAGGAGCCCGCAGTCTCCCGGTTCACCATCAACCGTCGCGGTGGCGAGAACGACGAGATGCGCGTCGTGCTGCTTGAGGCGCGCGCGTAGGACTCGACTCACTCACCTCGAGATCGAAGTGGGCGCCCGTCGGGCGCCACTTTGTGGTGCACAGGACGAGGCGCGGCAGACACCTACGGTAGGAACGCGCTCGGGTTCATCGTGGCACCGTTGCGATGGATCTCGAAGTGCAGGTGTGGCCCCGTCACCCGGCCACTCGTCCCCGAGTAGCCGATGATCTCGCCAGCCTTGACCTTCTGGCCCAACTGCGCGGTGATCGCGGAGAAGTGGCCGTACAGCGTCTCGTACCCGCCGTCGTGGGCAATGATCACGTGGAAGCCGTAGGAACAGCAGGGGTTGCCGCCAGCGAACGTCACGGTGCCGTCGCGCGCTGCGACGATCGCCGCGCCGTAGCCCGTGCCGATGTCGATGCCCAGCGGATGGCTCGGCCCGAATGGTGAGGTCATCGGGCCAGCGCCCGGCCACACCCAACCGGTGGTGTTGCTCGGTGTCGTCGCACGTGGTGCTGCCGCCGGTGCGCCGCTCGGTGCAGGAGCAGCCGCGGCCGGGGCAGGCGTGGGTGCGGGCCGGGTCGCCGGCGCGAGCGGCACAATGCGCCCACCCGGCACGAGGATCAGGCTGCCTTCGCGCAGCCGGTTCGGGTCGCCGGCCAGCCCGTTCGCGCGGAACTCCACGATGTCGCGAGCCTTCGCGTCATAGCGGGCTGCGATCTCCGACACCGTCTCACCGAAGCGGACGGAGTGGATGATGCCCTCCACGGCCGGGACCTGAAGGGTCATGCCAGGTGCCAGCGCATCGACATCGCTGATGATGTCGATGTTGTTCCAGGTGATGTACTTCGAGGCGATGCCGAAGCGAGCGGCGATGCCGAGGACGGTGTCGCCGTTCTGCACCTTGTACTCGAAGAAGATCGGCGTCCGGTCCGCCTGCTGGGCGGGGCCGCCAGCGCCCTGGCCGTTTTGCTGCTGCTGCATGAGCGCCTGACGTGCTGCGTCGGTCGAGTTCTGAGCGGACAGCACCGCGTCACCGGTCACCTGCGGCGCCACGATGGTGAGCGGGACGGCTCGCGCTGCCAGCTCCGAACCAGCCCCAGCACCTGAGGCGGCTGGGAGGCCTGGGAGTGAGAGGCGGTTCGCCGCCAGCACCGGTTGAGTCGCCATGCCGGCGACGCGGACCGGGAAGAACCCAGCGATCACGAGGACGCCGAGGAGTACTGCGATGGCGCCTGCTGGGGCGAGCGAGAGCCGGCGAGCGTGTCGGGGTTGCGGGTGCAGGCGGGCGCGAAGCAGCGTTCGGCTGCGGCGCGGGCGCGGTGGTGGAGCGATAGTGCCGCGCAAGAGAGACCCCCACTGAACCAAGGCGCGAACGCCTCAGTTGGCTCCCGTTCGTACCGCCTATGACAGGCGGCGCCCAGGCCGGCAGACCCGGCACCCCGCGCGACTGGACGTTTGTGCACTTCGGTACAAGTCCGAAGTACTGCGGGATCGTACCACGGTGATCGGGGAAAACTCGGCGACTTAGTGAAGAAACAGGCACATACCCTCAGGGGGTATTACTACGTTGCGGGAATCTGCGGTGGCTCCGATTTGTCCCTACGGCAGTGGGATCCCGGCACCCTTGAAGGTATCAATTTGGGCGGGTGTGACCGGTGTCTGCTCCTTCGGAGTGCTCGGGACGGAGCCCCATCCGCACCCATCGGGGTTCGGGTCGGCCTCGACCTGGAGCCCGGACTCGAGGGCTCGTCCGGGGCCGTGATAGTGGAAGTCTGGGCAGCGATCTGGCGCCGCCACGCGGAACTGCTTCGTCGGGTAGTGCTTCCCACCTCGGGAGATCGTCTCGACAGTGACGGCCGCCTGTGCGGGCGTCGCGCTGGCGGCCACCCCGGGCGTCGCCGTTCGGCTCGCGGTCGGGGTTGGCGTGGGTGTCGGCGCGCACGGGCACTTCAGCTCGGCCGCTTTCGCGAGGTCGTCGATGTGCCTCTGCGGGACCACCTGGTTGCCCCAGGCGATCTCCGTGACGCAGTCCGCCACCCCGCACTTCACGTCGCCTTCGCGGTACTCGTCGTCTAGACCCAGCATGTGCGCCGACTCGTGGATGGCGACCTGGTCGATGTCCTCGCTGTCCCACTCGGCGTCCACGGCATCGATGCCCGTGCCCTTGTCGGTGACCTTCCAGCCGTTGGGCTTGCCGTCGCCGTTGCGGTGATTGCCCTCCGGGAGGTTCACGGAGGAGGTATGCCTGGTCCCGGGCGCGATCCGCTTCACCTCAACGCAGTGGAACCCCCGGGGGCACGCGCCATGGTTGGCGACCATCTGGCTGGTCGCGACGACGCGAAGCGGGCAGTTTCCCACCTTCATGGCCTTGCCGTTCCAGAAGTCGTTGATCGCCCGGGTCCACTGGGTGACCTGAGGCTGGCTGGCACCGTCACCCCAGAAGGCCATGCGCAGATTGATCGTGAACGCGCACGTGTCGGCGTCGAACGTGATGTACGTCCCGCCTCGCTCTTCCGAGGGCGTGCACGCGGCAATGAGGAACGCCGCCAGCAGCGCGACGATTGCGAGGTGCAAGCGACGAGAGGCCGGGAGCGAGGTCAGCGCGCGCTCCATCTACCTCACCCCGAAGACGCGCTTGCTCGCGTCCCACTGCAACCGGTCACCGTTGGCCTTCCACCACTCACGCCACTGCTGTTGTGAGGCGGCGCGCTTCGCCTCGTCCGCCAGCGGGTCGTAGCCGAAGGACTGGCCGGTGTAGGCGTTCAGCGCGCGGTAGGCGAAGGCATTGAGGAGTTCCGGAGGGACGCTGAGGTAGCCGCGCTGCTGCATGCTGAGTGCCTCGATGAGTACCGGCACGCCTCGCTTGTCACCCATCGCGACAAGTCCCCCGGCGGCGTAGGTGCGGAGCGAGACGTTCGGGTCGTCGAGGCGGCTGGCGAGGGCCTTGGTGGCGGCCTCGATGTCGGCCGGCTTTGCGCCGTTCGCCGTGCCGATCCGGCCGAGCGCTGTGATGGCGGTATAGCGTTCCGCCTCGCTCTGGCTCCCGGCGAGCGGGACGAGGCTGGGCACTGCCTCTGAGCCAAGGGCGATGATCTGTTCGATGCGGTTCAGTGAGGGCGCGTCGTCCTTCACGGCCGCCGCGATCCCGGGGATGTCCGCCGGCTTGATCTTCGCGGGCCCCTTCGAGCCGCCGTCGCAGGCAACGAGGAGCGCGCTCGAGACGAGCAGCGTGAAGGCAGCAAAGCGAGAAGCTCGCGAGCGGAACACGCGCGCAGTATGGAGCGCGCGTCGCCGTCTCGCAAACGGACCAGCGCGAAACCGTGGGCCCAGTGACGTGCCGGCTACATCCCCTTGAGGGTCGCCAGGAACTCCACGTTGTCCACGGTCCGGCTGAGGCGTTCGATGATGCGCTCGGCGGCGTCGCCGGAGTCCTCTTCGAGCATCGAGGCCATCCGGCGGAGCAGCCACACCTGCTTCAGTTCGTCCTCGCCGAAGAGCAGGTCTTCGCGGCGGGTGGACGAGGCGAGCACGTCGATGGCAGGGAAGATCCGCTTCTCCGCCAGGCGCCGGGAGAGCCGCAGCTCCATGTTACCGGTGCCCTTGAACTCCTCGAAGATGACGTCGTCCATCCGCGAGCCGGTCTCCACGAGGCACGTCGCGATGATGGTGAGGCTGCCGCCTTCCTCCATGTTTCGCGCGGCGCCGAAGAAGCGCTTGGGCGGGTA
>SCVR01000017.1 GCA_004296805.1 Dehalococcoidia bacterium | reverse complement strand
CGCTGCGCTCAACCGTCGAGATTTCGAGGTCGGCCGGCTGGTCTGGTTCCACGATGCCCGTGAACGTGTTGTTCGTCTGATCGACCTCTGTGACGGTGGGGTTCACGGAAATCGTGACCGTCAGGGTGCCGCGGATCTGGACGTAGACGCCTCGCACCGCCGCCTGTAGCCGCTGCCCGGCCCGCAGACCCTCATCGCTCTTGCCTTCGATGGGTGAAGCAGGGCCGCCGTCAACGGAGGCCAGGATCGTCCCGCGCACGTCAGCAGGGCCGGCGTTGAACACCGACACGTACAGACGGTTGTCCTTCACGTACGCGGACTCGATGCGCAGGTCGGGCCGATCCGTTGGTCCCGTCGGAGCGATCCGCGGGCCCGCCACGTTCGGATCAGCGGTGACCACGCCCAACGAAGCCAGATCGATGCCTGCCACGGCATCGATGGGCAGCCACCCGACGAGGTCAGGGCGGTCAATCGCGGCAGCCGCAATCCAGCGGCCGTCACTCGACTTCCCGACCGGTCGGAGGCGAGTCCGGGCGTCCAGTCGGACGAGTACCACAGCGTTGTCACTGGGTTCCGCGCGAAGCGGCATGTCCCGACGGAGCGCCGGGCCCTCGATCGCAGGTTCGGGCGTTGAGCGGACGAGGGGGACATCGAACGGTAGCCACCCGGGACGCAGGGCGCCCACGGTGCCCACCACCGCAATCCCAAGAACCGTGAGGAAGAGCAGGATGCGCCACGCGTGGCCTCGGCGGTCGCGGGCCTCGGCGGCACGGGCGGCATCCACGACCGCCTCCAAGTCGTGCGCGGCGTCATGGTCGTCGTCGTGCAGGAGGTCGTCGAGCGACTCGTCAGGCGGGGGATTCGTCATCGTGCACCCGCACCCACGAGGAGGACCCGGCGGATGTTGTTGATCTCGCTGGACTCCTTCACCCGGTTTCCGCGGTCGACTTCGATGATGAATAACCCGGTGCGCCGTACCTCGATCCCGGTGTTCACGGATGCAGAGCGGTTGGGGGCTAGTGGTCGGTCAGTCAGGTCGACATCGAGGACTCCGAGGATCTCGCCATCAGCACCGGCCACCTGGAGGCCGACTCGGCCCGCAAACGGCGCCCGGCCTTCGTTCGTGATGCGGACGGACAGGTTGCCATTCGGCTGGACGTCCGCGCTGGCGACCGTCAGGTCGGGGAGCGAATCACCCTCCGTAGCGGACACTGATCCGGCACTGCTCGCGATCACCTCGGCCGGGAGGGCGGGCACGGAGGCCACATCGGGAACGGCGTCTGCGACGAAGTTCGCGCGTGGCAACCAGCCCTCGATGCTGGACTGTGGCGGGTACACCACGCGCAGCCACGAGGCGTCCTCGGTCCGACCCGTGACTCGGGCCTCGCGCCCGGCGGGGATCACCGCCACAAGTTCCGAGGCGCGCGCGGGCCGAGCGTAGAGGTTCGACGTGGTGGCAACTCGAGCGAACGTGCCTGCCG
>SCVR01000094.1 GCA_004296805.1 Dehalococcoidia bacterium | reverse complement strand
GAACGTAGATCGAGCCGGTGTTCGAAAGCAGGTCTTTCGCGAGAACAAGGCGTTCGTAGATGTACTGGTAGTACCGCTCACCGCGGGCACCCCACGTATCGCGGTAAGCAAGTTCCTCGATCGCGGAAGGCTGCTTCTCAAGCGTGGTTGTCCCGACCGCGACCTTGAAGGAGAAATCTGCCCCCACTGCGAACGGCGGGTCGATGTAAATCAGATCGACCTTGCCAGCAAACTCTTCGATGAGTGAGGCAAGGACGTACTTGTTGTCGCCCCAGATGAGGCGGTTGCGCCAGCCCTCGGGCCACCACTCGGGCAACTGCGAGGCGCTGGTGAGCAAGCCGCCCTGGGCGCCGGAGGCGGCAGAGGCGCGGACATCGTTGACGCGCTCGATGGTCTGGAACGGCAGGCGGACGCGCTCAACCTCGGTGCGCTTTCCGGGCCACACCAACTCGACACGGTCGTAGTCTCTGGGCTCTTGCGGCATGCGGCGGCCTCTCCTGCGGCGACAGTATCGCCTAGGAGTGAGGTTGGCGGCGGCGCTATCTGACAGTCGGCGGCCGCTTTGCCCTACGGCTTCGGGAGCGCCGCCAGTAGGCGGTGGGTGACGGCGGCGACGTCCTCGACGGCGGCGTCGAAGGCTGGTGCGTTGGCGGGGGCGGGGCGCTGGTAGCCGCTGACCTGTGACACTTCGGCGTTGACCGTGCTGGTGAGCCAGTGGCACAACTGCGTCGAAGTCCCTCGTCTGACTTCCCGATATGACTCTTGACGAATAATGAGGCAGAGGTAATATCTTGACGTGGGACGTCGAGTACACGGATCAGTTCGGCGAGTGGTGGGCGACCATCACGGCCGAGCAGCAGGAAGCCGTGACGGCGGCGGTGTCCGTGCTTCAGGATGGCGGCCCTGCCCTCGGGCGGCCGCTCGTCGACACGATCGCGTCGTCGCGGCACTCGAACATGAAGGAGCTGCGAGCGTCGAAAGATGGTGCGCTGCGCGTGCTGTTCGCGTTCGATCCGCTTCGCTCGGCGATCCTCCTGCTGGGCGGCAACAAGAGCGGTCGATGGGACGAGTGGTATCGCACGGCGGTCCCGCTGGCGGATGACCTCTACGACAAACATCTGGCGGATCTGGAGCGGGAGGGACGGGGCGATGCCAAAGGCTAAGCACTTCAACCTGCTCCGCGATCAGGTGATGGCCCGTCCGGGGGCCGCGAAGCGGGTCGCGGCGTTGCGAGATGAGTTGCTGGCGGAGGTGGGGCTGTACGAGCTGCGCCGTTCGCGGGAGGTGTCGCAGGCCGCGCTCGCCGAGGCGCTGCACATCAGTCAGGGTGCGGTCTCGAAGTTTGAGCACTCGGACGATGTCCGGCTGTCGACGCTGCGCCAGTACGTCGAGGCGTTGGGCGGACGGCTTGAGGTCTCCGCCCGATTCGATGACCGCACGGTGAACCTCGATATCAAGCCGCGCACGGTCGCGTAGCGTCCGTCCACGTCGGCCTCGTTCTCTCGGGCGTCCTCTATGGCTTCGGGAGCGCCGCGAGCAGGCGGTGCGTGACGGCGGCGACGTCCTCGACGGCGGCGTCGAAGGCTGGTGCGTTGGCGGGGGCGGGTCGCTGGTAGCCGCTGACTTTGCGGATGAACTGGAGGGCGGCGGCGCGGATCTCGTCGTCGGTGGCGGGGGGTTGGTCGCTGCCTTTGGGCTGGCGGAGGCGCTTGATCGATCGGCACATCGGCGGGTCCCTCGTCACGTCACGGGGTGGCGCGTCGAGGGTATCGCGTGCGCGCGGGGTTCGGCCCGTACCGCCTTCGCGTTGCGAAGGGCGGCCCATCCCCCTGCCCCCTTCCCTCGGGGAAGGGGGTTAAAGAATTGGGGTCGATCCCTCCCCCTAGCCCCCTCCCTTATCCAAGGGAGGGGGATCACCCCACGCGGTCCAGGGCTACCGCGCGGGGGCCCCGCAGATGCAGAACGAAGGGGGGAACCGGATCAGAGTCGGCGGGGTTAGACGTCGACTTCGAGGGCGGTGAGGCCTCGGAGGACGACGTTGTCGCGGTAGCGGGGTTCGGTGGCGAGGGTGATGTGGGGCCACTTCGCGAGGATGCGGGGGAAGACGATCTGGGCTTCCATGCGGGCGAGGGGGGCGCCGAGGCAGTGGTGGATGCCGCGGCCGAAGGCGAGGTGTGACTTGTCGCCGTGCTCGCCTCCCCGCGTGACATCGAAGGTGTCGGGGGCGGCGTAGTGGTGTGGGTCGTGGTTGCCGGCGCCCTGGAGGACGACGACGCGCTGGCCCCTGGCGATGTGCTGGCCGCCGATCTCGAGGTCCTGGAGGGCGGTGCGTCCGTTGACCTGGACGGGGGAGTCGAAGCGGAGCATCTCTTCGACGGCGGCCTCGATGGCCTCGGGGTGGTGGGCGACGTGGGCGAGGGCGTCCGGGTGGCGGAGGAGGGCGAGCATGCCGTTGCCGATGAGGTTGGTGGTGGTCTCGTTGCCGGCGATGAGGAGGAGGTTGAGGGTGGAGATGACCTCGTTGTGTGAGAGGCGGTCGCCTTCTTCTTCGGCGCGGACGAGCGCGCTGATGAGGTCGTCCTGCGGGGTGGCGCGCCGCTCCTCGATGAGGGGGCCGAAGTACTGACGGAGGGCCTCGCGTGCGTGGGTGGCCTCGGTGAGTTCGGCGGGCGACATGGTGGGTTCGAGGGAGCGCGCGACGGCGTCCGACCAGGTCTTGAAGCGGGCGCGGTCGGCCTGGGGGATGCCGATCATGTCGGAGATGACGGCGACGGGGAGGGGGATGGCGATCGCCTGCATGAGGTCGAAGCGCTTCGCGTCTCCGACGGCCTCGATCAGTTCGTCGGTGAACGCCTCGATGCGCGGTCGGATGGCGTCGATGGCTTTGGGGGTGAAGGCGTGGTTGACGAGGGAGCGGAGTCGGGTGTGGTCCGGCTGGTCTACGAGCAGCATCGATGGCGCGAAGTTGGGGTCGGCGGCGACCTGTGCGGCCTCGGGTAGTCGTGCGGCGTTGGAGAAGCGCTTGTGGTCGCGGAGGACGGCGTCGATGTCTTCGTAGCGGGAGACGACCCAGCCTTTGAGGATCTGTGAGTAGTGGACGGGGTCGCCTTCGCGGAGCGCCTCGTAGGTGGGGACGGGGTCCTGCTGGTACTTCGAGTCGAGTGGGTTCCAGACGACGCCGCTCTTGCGTCGCTCTTTGAGGGAGAGGACGCGGAGGGCGATCGGGCGAAGGTATGTCTGGAGATGGCTCTGGAGCGTGGGCATCGAATCTCCTCGCGGTCGGTCACAGAAGTGTAGCGAGTACGTACAGACGGTCTGTAGGTACCGCATGTAGGTGATGAAGACTTGTCAGGTAGCCCCGGGCGGCCTCGTACACTCGATGGGAACTCGGACGGCTGCGCGGGCGCGTGAGGGCGCAGCAGACGGACGGCGAAGGGCTGAGATGCAGATTCACGGGCGACTCTACGGGCGACTCTACGGGCGGCTGTTCGGGCGACGTCGATTCCTGGGGGGTGGGGGACGCCTCGCTGCCGGGATGGCGGTCGGTGTGGTTGGGGCCGCGCTGATCGGGTGCGGGTCGGACGAGCCGAAGGCCGGGGCCACTTCGACGCCCGCGGCGACGACGACGGCCGGGGCGAGCGCGACGGCGCCGGCGAGCGTGACGGCGAGCCCGACGCCGGCGGTGGTGCGGGCCAGCGTGGACCTCCTGGTGATCGTGGACAAGCAGCGGGCGTTGCCGGATGGGTATGTGCCGCCGGGCCTGCAGCCGATCCCGGCGGCGTGGCATGCCGAGGGGGAGTCCGGGCAGCAGTTGCGCGGCGATGTGATCGAGGCGCTGCGTCCGATGATCGCGGCGGCGGCGGCGGATGGTGTGTCGCTGCGGGTGGAGTCGGCGTATCGGTCGTACAGCGAGCAGGCCCGGACGTTTGCGTACTGGGTGAGTGTGATGGGTGAGGCGCAGGCGCGGCGCGAGAGCGCGGTGCCGGGACACAGCGAGCATCAGTTGGGCGCAACCGTCGACTTTTCGGACGCCTCGAATGGTTGGCAGTTGCTCGAGTCGTTCGCGGTATCGCCGTCCGGCAAGTGGCTGGCAGCGAACGCGTACCGGTTCGGGTTCGCGATGAGCTATCCGCCGGGTGGTGAGGCGATCACGGGGTACATCTACGAGCCGTGGCACTTCCGCTATATCGGTGTGGCGGCGGCGCAGGAGTGGCAGGCGTCCGGGAAGACGTTGGTGGAGTACCTCGAAGCGGTGAAGAAGCGGTGATGAGGCGCTGACGGCGCGCGGGTAGCCGAGCAGGGGGAGGCGAGCCATGCGCGTGGGGGTGTCGCTGTCGAGTTCGCATCGGACGGACGATGCGCGCGAGGGCGCGCGGTGGATGATCGAGCGGACGCGGGCGGCGAACGCGGCGGGGCTGGACTCGCTGTTCGTGGGGGACCATCACAGCACGGGGCCGGGGAAGTACTACCAGAACTCGCCGATCCTCGGTCGGTTGCTCGCGGAGTGGGATGAGCGGCCGGCGGGGGCGCTGTACCTGTTGCCGCTGTGGCATCCGGTGTTGCTGGCGGAGCAGGTGGGCACCCTCGCGAGCATCGCGCGCGGGCGGTTCATCATGCAGTGCGCGGTAGGCGCGGAGGATGATCCGGCGTTTCCGGCGCTGGGGGTGAAGCCCTCGCAGCGGCCGTCGCGGTTCGAGGAGTGTCTGGAGACGGTGCGCGCGTTGTGGGCGGGCGAGACGGTGACGGGGACGCGTCGCTTTCCGTTCGAGCGCGCGCGGATCGCGCCGGTGCCGTCGGAGGCGGTGGAGGTGTGGATCGGTGGGTCGGCGCCAGCGGCGATCGATCGGGCGGCACGCCTCGGCGATGGGTGGGTAGCGGACCCGGGGCTCACGCCGATCGAGGCGCGCGAGCGGGCGGCGATGTACCTCGACCGGACGGTGGCGCACGGGCGGCGGCCGAAGGCGGTGGCGATCCGGCGCGACATCTACGTGGGGGCGGACCCGGAGGAGGCGCGGCGGACAGTGGCGCCGATCCTCGCGCGGGGGTATCGAGGATTCGACCCGTCAGCCCTCGTATGGGGGTCCGTGGAGCAGGTGGCGGAGCAGTTCCGGACGCTGTCGGAGGCGGGGTTCACAGACGTGATCATCCGGGATCTGGTGGCGGAGCCGGCGCTCGTCCTCGAATCTATCGGGCGGCTGGCGACGGTGCGGGGGCTGGTGGCGGACGCGTAGCCCGAATGCTGGGGCGGACGTAGAGTAATTGGGTACCGGACGTACCGAGCGGGCGTAACGGCATCGAGGCAATCCTGTGACGACAGCCGTCGAGAGTACCGATCGCAGCCGGAAGGCCGAACAGGCCGACCGGACGCGCGCGAATCTGCTGCAGGTGGCCCGTTCGCTCTTCGCGGAGCGCGGGTACGCGGGGACCGCCACCGAAGAGATCGTGCAACAGGCGGGGGTGACCCGCGGGGCGCTCTACCACCACTTCCGCGACAAGCGTGACCTGTTCGAGGCCGTCTTCATCGAGGTCCAGCAGGAGATGCGCGAGCGCATCGGTGAAGCATCCCGGAACAACCCGGGTGAGCCGTGGGACAAGTTCCGCGCGGGCTTCGATGTGTACCTGGACCACTCGATGGACCCGGCGGTGCGGCGGATCCTGCTGCTCGATGCGCCGAGCGTCCTGGGCTGGGAGCGCTGGCGCGAAGTGGACGCGAGCCTGGCGCTGCTGCGCGCTGGTCTCACGGCGTTGAACGACCTCGGTGAACTCGACCCGAGCATGGGGGTCGAGGAGGTGGCGCACCTGCTTCGCGGCGTGGCGAGTGAAGCGGCGCACATGATCGCGCTGGCGACGGACGCGGGCGAGACTCGACGTGCCGTGGGGCACACGGTCGACCGCCTCCTGGAGTCGCTGCAGGCGTA
>SCVR01000093.1 GCA_004296805.1 Dehalococcoidia bacterium | reverse complement strand
CCAGATAGTGGGGGCTGGTGCCGTAGAACGCCTCTGCAGCCTCCATCAGCGTTTCGGATCGCGTTGGGTGGGCGTGCACTGTGAGGCGGATGTCCTCCAGACGAGCACCCATCTCCACAGCCAGTGTGGCCTCCGCGATCAGCTCTCCCGCGCCGCGCCCCACGATGCCAGCACCCAGCACCCGTCCTGTGCCCGGTTCTGCGAGCCACTTCGTGAGCCCCTCACGGTCTGCTGCCGTTGCCGCGCGTCCCGACGCGCTCCACGGAAAGCGGGCGACCTCGACATCGAGGCCGCGCGTGCGTGCTTCGTTCTCGGTCATCCCGCACCAGGCGACCTCCGGATCCGTGAAGATCACCGCGGGGATGACTGGCGGTTCCCAGACGGCTGGTTCCCCAGCGATGGCCTCCACTGCTACGCGCGCCTCGTGAGTCGCCTTGTGTGCCAGCATCGGCTCGCCGGCCACGTCGCCGATCGCATAGATCGAGGGTTCCGCCGTCCGGCGTTGTTCGTCCACCTCGACGAAGCCCCGGGCCGTCAGTAAGGCCTGCGTCGCTTCGAGGCCCAGGTCAGCGCTGTTGGGGCGGCGGCCCGTCGCGATCAGCACCCTGTCAAAGCGGACAGCCTGCGTCCCTTCCGAGCCGGACAACGTGGCCAAGACGCCGTCGTCGGTCGTTTCAGCCAGTGCATCGACGGTCGTCAGGAGGCGGATGGCCTCCACCGCCCCGCCCACCCGCTTCGCGAGGATGTCCACGAGGTCGCGGTCGGCCCCCGGCAGCAGCCCGCCCGTTGCCTCGACCACGGTGACGCGTGCGCCGAGGGCCGCGTACACCGTTGCCATCTCGAGACCGATGTAGCCTCCACCGACCACAAGCAGAGTCGCCGGCACCTCGGGCAAGCGAAGTGCAGCCGCGGCATCCCACACGCGTGGCGACTCAAGTCGCAATGGTGGCGGGATCGAGGCGGATGACCCCGTTGCGACAATCGCAGCGTCGAATTGGACGTCGGTGAGTTCTCCGTCGGTTGCTACGCGGAGCGTGTGCGCATCCACGAACCGGCCACGGCCCTGCACGAATCGCACCTTGCGCGCACGTGCGATCTGTCCGAGGCCGCCCGTGAGCCCGTGGACCACCTCGTCCTTCCACGATCGGAGTTGGTCCAGGTCGAGGCGTGGTGCATCGAACGTCAGACCAATCGCAGCCGCCTCGCGCGCGTCGGTCACGACAGATGCTGCATGCAGGAGCGCCTTCGAAGGGATGCAGCCTTCGAACAGGCAGACACCGCCCGGCTGCGCGCGGACATCGATCAGCGTGACGTCCATCCCGCGCTCGGCGGCCAGGAAGGCAGCGGGATACCCGCCAGGGCCGGCACCGAGGACGGCGACGCGCGGTCGGTCGGCCACGTTAGCCCTCCAACGCCATGAGCAGGGGGTTCCGGATGGCCTCGACGATCCACGTCAGGAACCGCGCCCCGTCCGCCCCGTCGATGATCCGGTGGTCGTGGCCCAGGGAGAGCGGCATCATCAGGCGCGGCACCCAGGACTTCGTGTCGGCGTCCCACACGGCCGTCGGCTCCGCGCGGCCGAGACCCATCACTGCCACCTCGGGCCAGTTGATGATCGGGTCGAAGTGCCCGATGCCAAACGACCCGAGGTTGGTCACCGTGAACGTGGAGCCGCGCATCTCCTCCAACGTCAGTTCGTTCTTGCGTGCGCGTTCCGCGATCTCGTTCAGCTCGACGGACAGGTCGATGATGTTCTTCCGGTCCACGTTCTCGATCTTCGGGACAACGAGCCCGCGTTCGGTGTCGACCGCCACACCAATGTGGATGTAGTCCTTCAGGACGAGTTCGTTCGACTCGGTGTCGAGGCTGGCATTCAGCCTCGGATGTGCGCGGAGCGCGGCGGCGATCACCTTCAGCATCATGACCGAGATCGTGAGCGTGCCGCCGGCCGCGGTCGCACGAGCCTTGAACTGCTGGCGCACCTCCTCCATCGCGGTGATATCTGCGCGGTGATAGAGGTGGACGTGGGGGATCTCCGTCCACGATTGCGCCATGTTCCGGGCGACCGTCCGACGGAGCCGCGACAGTGGCTCGCGCGTCACGGCGCCCCACTGCGTGAAGTCCGGCAGCGGTCGTCCTGCAGTGCGATGTCCCTCGTCGGCGTGTTCTGTCGGGGTCGGTGGTGGCACCCGACGCTCGCGTGCGGCCCGCTTCACGTCGTCATCTGTGATCCGCCCGCCCGGCCCTGACCCGACAACGGTGGCGACTTCGACGCCGACCTCACGCGCCAGTTTCCGCACCGCCGGCGAAGCCGGTACCGCTCCCCCCGGAACTGAGGCCACTGGTATGGCCGTGGGCGGAGGACTCGGGGGAAGACTGGGCGGGGGCGCTGCCGCCGCCGCAGCGACTGGCGGTGCCGCCTCGGTCGGCTGAGGCGATGGTGCGCTGGGTGCGGCGGAGGGTTGAGGCGGGTTCGGTGCCGCCGGCGCAGGCTCTGGCGTAGGCGCAGCCGTGGCAGCGCCTACCTCGATCAACGCCGCGCCCACCGGGATCGTCTGCCCCGCGCGTACGAGGACCGCGGTGACTGTGCCTGCGACTCCCGACGGCACATCGAGGGTAGCCTTCTCTGTCTCAATTTCTATGATCGGCTGGTCAATCGTCACCACGTCGCCAGGTGAGACATACACCTTCAGCACGTCGGCTTCAGTGATGCCTTCGCCGAGGTCGGGCAACGCGAACTCTGCCATGACGCCCTCCCTCGCTTCGGAGCCTACGCCCGCGCCGGGTCGCCGCGCTCCGGGTCAATCCCGAGCGAAGCCCGAGCCTCGATGGCGACCCGGGCGGGGATCGTCTCTTCACGCATCAGCGCCGACAGCGCTGCGAAGGCGATGTGATTGCAGTCGACCTCGAAATGGTCGCGGAGCGCCTCTCGCGTCTCGCTGCGGCCAAAGCCGTCTGTGCCCAATGACACCAGGCGGCCCGGGATCCACTTCGCGAGCCCGTCCGGCAGCGCCTTGAGGTAGTCCGACGCCGCGACTACCGGTGCCCCGTCACCCAGGCAGGCCGTTGCGTAGGGCACGCGGGCCTCAGCCTCCGGATGCAGCACGTTCCATCGTTCGACCTCAAGGGCCTCGCGCCGCAGTTCGGTATACGAAGTCGCCGACCAGGCATCTGAGGCCACGCCAAACCGCTCCGCAAGCATCTCTTGCGCGTGGAGCACCTCGTTCATGATCGCGCCCGATCCGATGAGGTGGACGCGTGGCGCTCCCGAGGCCGACGGTGGCGCCATCGAACGGAAGCGGTAGAGCCCTCGGACGATCCCCTCGCGGATGCGGTCGCCCTCGGGCATCGGAGGCTGGCGATAGTTCTCATTCCCCACCGTGAGGTACGTGAGGCCGTCCTCGTGCGCCTCGACCTTCCGGCGCACACCGTCCTGCAGCAGCACGGCGATCTCGAAGGCAAAGGCGGGGTCGTAGGCGCGCATATTCGGGATGACGGACGCGAGCAGGTGGCTGTGCCCGTCTTGATGCTGGAGGCCCTCGCCGTTCAGTGTCGTCCGCCCGGCCGTCCCTCCAATGAGGAACCCGCGCGCCCTCGCGTCGCCAGCCGCCCATGCGAGGTCGCCCACGCGCTGCAGCCCAAACATCGAGTAGAGGATGAAGAACGGGAGCATCGCGCGGTCGTGGTTCGCGTAAGAGGTCCCCGCGGCCAGCATCGACGAGAACGCACCTGCCTCGTTGATCCCTTCTTCGAGGACTTGTCCGTCGGTGGACTCCTTGTAGTAGATAAGGCTCTCGCGGTCGACAGGCTCATAGTTCTGGCCCTGGTGGGCGTAGATCCCGAACTCGCGAAAGAACGATTCCATCCCGAACGTGCGGGCCTCGTCCGGGATCACCGGCACGATTCGTTTGCCCAGGTCCGGCGCGCGCATGAGGCCCGCAAGCATTCGCACGAACGCCATCGTCGTGGACACCTCGCGCTCCCCTGAGCCCCCAAGGAACTCGGCGAACACCGATTCCGCTGGCAGCGGCAACGCCTCCTCGCGCACGCGACGCTGTGGCAGGAAGCCGCCGAGGGCCCGCCGCCGGTCGAGGAGGTAACGCGTCTCGCGCGAGTCCTCGGCCGGACGGAACAGCGAGGCGTTCCCAACTTCCGCGTCCGACAGCGGCAACGTGAAGCGATCGCGGAACGCCAGCAGGTCATCCTCGCCCAGATGCTTCTGCTGGTGGGCGACGTTGCGTGCCTCGCCCGCCGTCCCGAGTCCGTATCCCTTGATCGTGCGGGCGAGGATGACCGTCGGCCCGCCTCGGTGTTGAGTCGCCGCGTAGTACGCGGCGTACACCTTCTCGTGATCGTGTCCACCGAGGCGCAACTTCAGCAGGTCCTCGTCCGACAGGTGCGCGACCAGTCGAGCGAGGCGGGAGTCGACGCCCCAGAAGCGCTCCCTGACGTAGCCCCCGCCAGCCACGGCGTACTTCTGGTACTCGCCGTCCACCACCTGCCCCATCCGCTGTACGAGCAACCCATCGGTGTCGCGTGCGAGGAGGGGATCCCAGTCGCCGCCCCAGAGCACCTTGATGACGTTCCAGCCGACGCCACGGAACACCGCCTCCAGTTCCGGGATGATCTGGCCATTCCCTCGGACCAGCCCGTCCAGGCGCTGCAGGTTGCAGTTCACGACGAACACCAGGTTGTCCAGGCCCTCGCGCGCGGCCAGAGAGATCGCGCCAAGCGACTCGGGTTCGTCGGTCTCGCCGTCGCCGAGGAAGCACCAGACCTTGCGATCGGATGCTGGGATCAGGCCTCGTTGTTCGAGGTAGCGCATGAAGCGGGCCTGGTAGATAGCCGTGATCGGCCCGAGCCCCATCGAGACCGTGGGGAACTGCCAGTATTCGGGCATGAGCCACGGATGGGGGTACGAAGAGAGCCCTCCCCCTTCCGCGAACTCTCGCCGGAAGTTCCGCATCTCCTTCGCGGAGATGCGTCCCTCGAGGTAGGAGCGCGCGTAGATGCCGGGAGAGGCATGCCCCTGGATGTACAACAGGTCGGCGCCGCCGGGCGCATCCGGGCCTCGCCAGAAGTGGTTGAACCCCACCTCGTACAGCACGGCGGCCGAGGCATACGTCGAAATGTGTCCGCCGATGCCTGGCGTCCGCTCGTTCGCGTCGGTCACCATCGCGAGGGCGTTCCACCGGACGAGGCGGGTGATGCGGCGTTCGAGCTCAAGGTCGCCCGGGTACGGCGGCTGGTGCTCCGGCGGGATGGTGTTCACATACGGGGTGCGCGAGGTGACCGGTAAGGGGATCCCCGCCCGCTGCGCATCAATCTGAAGTGACTCGAGGAGCCGGCTCGCACGGGCTGCGCCGGAGGTGCGCACAACGTCGCGCAGGGCCTCGGTCCACTCGCGTGTCTCGACCCAGTCAGGGGCGTCGGGTAGGTCCCGCTTGCCGTCGTTCGTCACGGCCCCCCCATGAACCAGATCTCAGGTGTCTTACCGAGGGTACCGCACCATCACCCGAGTTAGACTGTCGGGAAATGAACGGCTTTCCCTCGGTGGAAGTGCTGATCCACGCAGGTCGCCAGCGCGTCCCGTACCCCGTGGCGCTCGAGTGGATGCATATCCGCGCCGAATCCGTCCGCGCCGGGGGCGTCGAGGCCGTGGCCCTGCTGGAACACGACCCTGTGTACACGCTCGGCGCCCGTGCCGCCCGTGCGTCACTCCGGGTCCCCGAGTCGTCCCTGCCCGCCCCACTGGTCGAGGCCGACCGCGGCGGCGATGTCACCTGGCACGGCCCGGGCCAACTCGTCCTCTACCCCGTGCTCGATCTGCGCATCCGAGGCTTGCGTGCCGGCGACTACGTGCGCGCCCTCGAGTCCGTCGCCATCGACACCATTGGAGCGTGGGGCATCGAAGGCGTCCGCATCCCCGGTCGCCCCGGGGTCTGGGTTGATGGCACCAAGATCGCCGCGGTGGGTGTCCGCATTGACCGGGGCATCAGCCGGCATGGGCTCGCATTGAACGTCGCGCCTGACCTCG
Source organism: Dehalococcoidia bacterium (assembly GCA_004296805.1). Taxonomy (GTDB): domain Bacteria; phylum Chloroflexota; class Dehalococcoidia; order UBA2979; family UBA2979; genus SURF-43. The sequence goes on along the minus strand of SCVR01000093.1, from coordinate 1,695 downwards.
GCTGGTTCGATGCCATCGTCCCCTGCGGCATCGACGGTGCGGGCGTGACGTCGATGGCGGCCTTACGTGGTGAGGCGCCACCGCTGCCCTCGGTCGCCGAGGTGATGGCCAAGGCGTTCTCACAGACGTTCGGGCTTGTCCGGACGGAAGCAGCGATCGCATGACCTCGGCACCCACGCGAGAGCGGAAGCCGCCGTGGTTCAAGGCACCGTTCCCTTCGGGGGAGCGGTTTGGTCATATCAAGGACCTCCTCCGTGCGCAGTCGCTCCATACGGTCTGCGAAGAGGCACGCTGCCCGAACATCGGGGAGTGTTTCAACGACGGCACGGCCACCTTCATGATCCTGGGAGACATCTGCACCAGGGCCTGCGGGTACTGTGCCGTGCACAGTGGCCGGCCGGCCGAGGGGCCTGACCCCCTTGAGCCCCTACGCCTTGCGCAGACGGTCGCTGCGCTCGAGCTCGACTACGCCGTGATCACCTCGGTGAACCGCGATGATCTCGACGACGGCGGCGCCTCAGCGTTCGCCGCGTGCATCCGCGCGGTCCACCACGCTCGTCCGACCTGCGACGTCGAAGTACTCATCCCCGACTTCATGGGGAACGTCGAGGCGCTCCGTGCCGTCCTGGACGCCGGTCCCGTGGTGCTCAACCACAACACCGAGACGGTCCCGAGGCTCTATCGCGGCGTCCGCTCGAAGGGCGACTATCAACGCACCCTCGATCTCTTCCGGCACGCCCGCGAGCTGGCACCGGGAGTCCCTCGGAAGACGGGGATCATGCTCGGCCTCGGCGAGACCGCTGCAGAACTTGAGGCGGTCTTCGACGACCTCCGCGAGGCCGGCGTGACTCTGCTGACCCTCGGGCAGTACCTCCGGCCGACACCGAAGCACCTCCCGGTCGTTGACTACGTCCACCCGGACGAGTTCGCACGACTACGGGAGGTCGCGTTGGGTCTCGGGTTCCACCATGTGGAGTCGGGCCCGCTGGTGCGTTCGTCCTACCACGCGAGGGCGCAAGCCCAGACCGCCTAAGTCCGACCCTCGGATTCGGGACAACGGTTGGCGTGCGCCTACCGAGGCCCTCGGTACCATCCCCTGATGCTGCGACGACTGTTCCCGGGGGTCTACGAGGGCTGGATCGTCGTCGGCTCCGCCGCCTGCGTCGTCCTCATGATCGGCGCCTCCTTCTTCTACGGCTTTGGCACCATCTTCAACGAGGTCATCAACGAGTTCGGTTGGAGCGTCGCCGCGACCTCGCTCGCCTTCTCCCTGCGCTCCGAGGTGGGCGGGGTGGCTGCGCCATTTATCGGGGCGCTGATCGACCGTTTGGGCGCCCAGAAGGTCGCCATCGGCGGCGTGATCATCAGCGCCATCGGCGTCCTGCTGATGAGCGCCATTCAGACGATCTGGCACTTCTACGCCGTGATGATGGTCATCGCGATCGGCTCCTCAGCCGCCGGAGGCTCGGTTGGGCTCGTCGCGATCGCGTCATGGTTCGAGGCCAGGCGAGCCTTCGCGATGTCGATCATGACGCTCGGTGGCGGTGTGGGCGGGCTGCTCGTGGTGGCAATCGCCGCCCTCGTCGAGCACTTCGGATGGCGTGATGCCCTCCGGATCCTCGCAGCCGTCATGCTCACCGTGGGCATCGCCTTCGCCGTCAATATCCGCTCTCGCCCGGAAGACCACCCGCAGCC
>SCVR01000092.1 GCA_004296805.1 Dehalococcoidia bacterium | reverse complement strand
GGTGCACCGGTCATCGTGAAGGCCGTCGCGGGTGGTGGTGGCCGGGGCATGCGCGTCGTCCGCACGCCCGAGGAGATCGAGGATGCCGTGAAGCGTGCGTCCTCGGAGGCGAAGGCCGCGTTCGGCAACGGTGCCGTCTACATCGAGCGGCTCGTGGAGCGTGCCCGCCACATCGAGGTGCAGGTGATCGGTGATCCCACCGGCGAGGTCGTCCACCTCGGCGAGCGCGACTGCTCCATCCAGCGCCGTCACCAGAAGCTCGTTGAGATCGCGCCCAGCCCGGGTCTCCCTGCGGGCCTGCGCGACCGCATCACCGCCGCTGCTGTCAAACTCGCCCGTGCCGCGAAGTACGAAAGCCTCGGCACCATCGAGTTCCTCGTCGACGCGACCGACCTGCGTGACGACTCGTTCTTCGCCTTTATCGAGGCCAACCCACGCCTCCAGGTGGAGCACACCGTGACTGAGGAGGTCACGGGCGTCGACCTCGTGCAGACACAACTCCGGATCGCCGCTGGCGAGACGCTCGCCGGACTCGGCCTCACGCAGGACCGCGCCCCCTCGCCTCGAGGGTTCGCCATCCAGGTGCGCGTGAACATGGAGACCATGGCGCCCGACGGATCGCCGCGCCCCTCCGGCGGCACCCTCACTGCCTTCGAGGTGCCGTCTGGTCCGGGCCTCCGCACGGACACCTTTGGCTACGTCGGCTACAAGACGAGCCCACGCTTCGATTCCATGCTCGCGAAGGTCATCGTCCACACGAACGGCGACTTCGCCGCCGCTGCGGCCAAGACCCGGCGCGCCCTCTCCGAGTTCCGCATCGAGGGGCTCCAGACGAACATCCCGTTCCTGCAAGGCATCCTCGCCCACCCGCAGTTCGCTGCCGCCAACTACGCCACGCGCTTCATCGAGGACTACACGGCTGACATCGTGGCTGCGGCCGCCCAGCAGCCGCGCCACTTCTTCGAAGGCGCGCCCGCTCCTGCTCCTGCTGTGGCGGCTGCGCCCGTCGCGCTGGCGCCCGCGGCCCCCGGCGGCGCACGGCTCGCAGGCGCGAAGGTCGATGCCGTGGACCCGCTCGCCGTCCTCGCCCACACGGCACAGGAGCGTCGAGGCGCAGGCCCCAGTGTCGCGGACGCCCTCGAGGAGGAAACGCCCGCGGCCGGCCCGGACGGGTCTGTCGCCGTGAACTCACTCTTGCAGGGCACCATCGTCTCGCTCGACGTGAAGTTGGGCGACACCGTGCGTGTTGGCCAGCAACTGCTCGTGATGGAAGCGATGAAGATGGAGCACGTTGTCTCTGCGCCCGTCGCGGGCATCGTGCGCCAGCTCAACGTGGCGAAGGGCGACACGATCTACGACGGCCCGCCCGTCCTCTTCATCGAACCGGCCGAGGTCGGTGGCGGCGCTGCCGAGCAGCAGGAGGACTTCGACCTCGATGAGATCCGGCCGGACCTCGCTGAGGTCCTCGAGCGCCAGTTCTACACGACCGACGCCGCCCGTCCGGAGGCAATGGAGAATCGCCACGCCGCGGGAGGCCGCAGCGCACGCGAGAACATCGATGACCTCATCGACCCGGGTTCCTTCGTCGAGTACGGCGGCCTGGTCCTGCCGGTGGGGATCCCGCGTCCGACCGAGGAGGTCATGCGACGCTACCCGGCGGACGGCATGGTCACGGGCACCGGCACCATCAACGCCGCAGACTTCGGCGCGGACGCCTCACGCTGTGCCGTCCTCGCCTACGACTACACCGTGCTCGCCGGGACGCAGGGCGGCCAGAACCACCGCAAGACGGACCGCCTGCTCGAGGTCGCCAAGAACTGGATGCTCCCCGTCGTCCTCTTCACGGAGGGCGGCGGCGGACGCGCTCAGGGCGGTGGCGGCACCCCCCGTGGCGAGCGAGAGCAGGCACCGAAGCGTGAGCCCGGCGCACGCGAACCGCTCCCCCCGATCTCCATCACCACCGGCCAGACCGACTCATGGCGCTCGCTCGGCCGCCTCTCCGGCCTCGTCCCGCTGGTCGGCGTGAACTCCGGCTTCTCGTTCGCCGGCAACGCTGCCCTCCTCGGCTCCTGCGACGTCATCATCGCCACCGCGAACTCCAGCATCGGAATGGGGGGGCCCGCGATGATCGAGGGTGGCGGGCTCGGCGTCTTCCGTCCTGAGGAAGTCGGCCCGATGTCCATCCAGCGCAAGAACGGCGTCGTCGACATCGCTGTCCGCGACGAGGCCGAGGCCGTCGCGGCCGCCAAGAAGTACCTCTCATACTTCCAGGGCAACCTCAAGACCTGGCAGGAGCATGACCAGCGCTGGATGCGCCGCCACATCCCGGAGAACCGCCTCCGCGTCTACGACGTCCGCAAGATCATCGAGACCCTCGCCGACGCTGGGACGGTCCTCGAACTGCGCAAGGACTTCGGCCTTGCGATGGTCACCTCGTTCATCCGCATCGAGGGGCGGCCCGTCGGGGTCATCGCCAACAACCCCAACTACATCTCCGGGGCGATCGACTCAGACGCGTCCGACAAGGCCGCCCGCTTCATGCAGCTGTGCGACGCCTTCGACATACCGATCCTCTCGCTCTGCGATACCCCCGGCATCATGGTCGGGCCCGAGGTCGAAAAGACCGCCCTCGTCCGTCACGCTGCCCGAATGTTTGTCGTCGGCTCGAACATCACGGTCCCGTTGCTCTTCGTGGTGTTGAGGAAGGCATATGGCCTCGGCGCTATCGCGATGGCTGCGGGGTCGTACCGCTCCGCCACTCTCAACGTCTCCTGGCCTACCGGAGAGTTCGGAGGCATGGGCCTCGAAGGCATGGTGAAACTCGGCTTCCGCGCCGAACTCGAGTCGATCGCCGACCCCGTCGCCCGCAAGGAGCGCTACCAGGAACTCGTCGACCGCGCGTATCAGCGAGGTAAGGCGATCCAGCAGGCTGTGGGCTTCGGTGTCGACAACACGATCGACCCTGCGGACACACGCAACCTGCTCGCCCAGACGCTTTCGGGCATCGGCAAGCCCGCACCCCGCACCGGCAGGAAGCGGCTGATCGACATCTGGTAATGGAGATGAGGTCCCGGGGCCGGGAGATCAGATCCGCGTCACGAGCATTCCGGCTGCGAGCGTAACCACCGACGCGGCCAGCAACTTCAGCGGTTGCTCCCACGTGCTGAGCAGGTGCTCACGTCCCCAGTCATCGATGCCTGCCGGCCGCTCGAAGTGGACGGTGGCATCGTCGGCCTTGCGGCGCACTGCGCGGGCGTGGGTGCTCAGGCTGCGTTGCGCGAGGCTGAGGAGTGTGGCTGCCCCTGCGACGAATACGGCGGCGGCATCGATGTCTCCAGTCTGTGCCCAGTAGCCTACGAGCACCGGGAAGCCGCCCCACGTCAGGCCAAACGCTGCGTCCGAGTGCATCCATCGATGCCACTCGAGGGTGTAACCCGTCATCAGCAGCAACCCCGCACCCGCCCACACCAGCACCCACGGAGAGAGCACAACGGCGCCCGTCAGCGCGACTGCTCCGCTGCCTGCGATGCCGATCCCGGCGAACGTCATGAGCGCCTGATCGGACATGTGCGTGCCGAGCGGACGCCCGTTCCACTCGTCGAAGGCGTGCGCGGCGATGCCGGTCCCGAAGAAGAACGCGAGCAAGGTCCCCAGCAGTGTTGACCAGTTCAGGGCGGGCGCCAGCGCGGCACCGAAGACGATGTAGGCGAGGTGCCACGCCGTATAGGGGAGGTGCAGCAGCGCCAACAGGTCACCCGGGAGGTCGCCGGTGTGCGTGTAGAACGCGGGCTGCAGTGTCGTCAGGCGAGTCGACTTCGTAGTCACGGTCGGCGCGCCCACATCAACAATCCGCCACCGAGCGAGGGCCGGGCCAACCGGACATCAACGAACCCGGCGGATCTCCACAGGGCGGCTAATGCCTCGTCGTCCGCGTAGCGGTCGAAGAACGCGTCGATGCTCGGGCCGAGGAACCAACCGACCCGGGTCCATCCACGCCCCGCGATCACACCTGCCGCGGGCAACAGCAGCCGTGTGTACAGCCACCAGAGCGGCCGCCAGATCCCGCTCGGCCGTCCGAACTCGACCATCCCGATCACACCGCCGGGCCGCATGACCCTGAACAGTTCACGCATCGCGATGATCGGCTCCGGCATATACCGCAAGAGGTAGCCGAACGTGACCGCGTCGAACGTACCGTTGGCCAGTGGCAGATGCTCCGCGGTCGCGAGGATCGCTGTTGCCCCTCGCGCGTGGGCCATCGCGAGCATGTCGGCGCTCAGGTCGAGTGACACCACCTGACGCACGCGTCGTTGGAGCAACCGCGTGATCAGTCCGGTCCCTGCCGCTACATCCAGCACCCGGGCATCCGATGGCGCCCCGAGTCGTTCGACCATCTCCGCCCGCCAGCGTGGGTCCTGACCCATGCTGAGGACCGCCGACCAGCGGTCGTAGTTCGAAGCGATGGGCGCGAAGAGGTCGCGCGCAGTCTGATCCGTGGGGGCGAGTCGCGTGGTCACGCAGCCATCGTCGCACTGGCTGGACGCGCAAACGGGTCGTGGGTAGCAACCTCCATGAGGTTGTTACGCGAGGCCGGTCAACTGCAACGTCGTTGTGATGCCGTGGTCGAGGCTGGGACCTCGCTACACTCGGGCATCTCAAGGCTCCCCACCATCGAAGGAATCCGCGTTGCAGAGCATCACCCCATTCCTGTGGTTCGACGGCCAGGTCGAGGAGGCGATCGCCTTCTACACCTCGGTGTTCAAGGACTCGAAGGTCACCGAGGTCTCCCGGATGGGCGGCCCGGATGCTCCGGTGATGTCTGCGACCTTCGAGCTGCTGGGCCAGCCGTTCTATGCCCTGAACGGCGGCCCGCACTACTCCTTCACCCCTGCCGTCTCGTTCTACATCTCCTGCGACACGCAGGAGGAAGTCGACTACTACTGGTCGCGACTCTCCGAAGGCGGGTCTGACGAGCAGTGTGGCTGGCTGAAAGACAAGTTCGGCCTGTCCTGGCAGGTCATCCCCACGGCACTGCCCCGCTACATTGGTGACCCCGACCGTGAGAAGGCTGACCGCGCGCTGCAGGCCATGATGGGCATGAAGAAGATCGACATCGACGGCCTGCGGCGCGCCTTCGAGGGCTAGGCAGCACGCGGTCGGCTGCCTGTGGCCTACTCGGCGCCCGGAGGCGTCCCCCGCACCTCGATCGGTTGCAGCCGCCACTTCGCCACCTTCGCCAGATACGCGACGTGCATCCGTCGCGCTCGCCAGAATGCGATGGCGAATGTGGCCATCGAGGTGAACGCGAGCCCGCCGCCGACCGCCATCAGCCACAATCCCACCGTCCCGGTGAGCCCGAGCAGCGGCACCACCCCGCGCAGCACGGCGGCCGAGGCCAGCCCGACGCCCAGCAGGATGCCGCGCCACGGACTCGGCCGGTGCACCAGCCGTTCGCTCGCGAACTCCGGCAGGATCAACTGCGCCATCGTCACGATCCCCTGCGTCACCACGCCCACGGTGAACACATGCCGGGCGGCATCGAGGGTGTGCGCGGACGTCGGTGTCCCGCGGAGCAGCGCCGCCAAGCCGGTCGCGAGCAGCAGTACCCCGGTCGATGTCAACGCGATCAGTGTCATCCGCAACGGCCACGCCAGCGGCTGCGAGGCGGCCGCGAGACGCATCTCTTTACGCCACCACCCCGTTGCGCTCACCAGCACGAGGATCCCCGTCCCCACCCCCGCCTGCCCGAGTGCCATGACCGCATCGAAGTCATGGCCGCGCGTCGAGGCGAACCCGGTGGCGGACCACGCGATCACACCCGCCCACAGCAACACCGCTGCGCCGCGGCCCAGACGTATCGAGGGCGCGGGCATCGCGAAGAACGTCGGAAACGTCCGCAGTCCAACCCCCGCGAACACGCCCAGCAGGCCCCCGTAGACCTGCATGACCAGTACGACGCTGTCGCGGTCGGAGCGCAGCACCGTGCCGCCGTCGCGTGCGAGGTCGATGTACCACCCGGCCGAGAGCGCTGCCTGCAACGTCCACCACCCGAGGCCGCCAACGATCAGCATCGCGTGGGGCGCACCTGAGGCGGCCGCCGGCCACAGCACGGCGCCGATCGCCGTTGCGGCCGCTGCGGTCCCCACGAACTCGAGAGCGGGGCCGATTGCGAGGGCGACGGCGAAGGGCGCGTGCCCCGCCAGCGGCTGCCCGCCCACTCGGAGCGCCAGCCCGACGGTCAGGCAGACAAACGCGACATCGAGGAGTCCTTTGTTGACCTCGTTGCCGTTCCCGAACCGGGGCGCCAACTTCGTCAGCACTCCCAGCACGAACAACCCCGCGAACCCTGCCACCTGCATGTGCCCGTGCAGTTGTGCGTGCGTCACCCAGGACAGGTTGATCCGGCCGAGCGCCCCGGCGATTGGCAGCCACACCGCCAATGAGAACCCGCCGACCACCCCGATGAAGAGCGAGGCATACACGAACCGCACATGCGAGTCCGCGTGAGGCTCATCCTTCGCTGATGCTGGGGTCGCTGCAGGTCGCATGTGCCGCTCCGGCACCCATCGTCGCACCGTGACTGGGTCAGCGCGTCCCGCCGAACGTCACCCCCGAGTCGGGACTACCCGATCGCATCGCCCAGCACGCGCCGGCCTTCGATCAACCGCGCCAGCGAGGCCGCCCGGTCGAGTGCCGGTGGTGTCCCGAGCGTGATTTCCGTCACGCCCATCGCGACCAACCGCTCGGCGTGGGTGACCCACGCCCCCGCCCCCTCGTCGGAGAGCGTCACCCGCCCCGTCAGCCCGAACGTCAGCGGATCGCGTCCGTGCTCGATCAGCAACTCGTGTAGTTGCGGCAGCGAGGCGCTCGGGTCGCCCATCGGCAGCCACCCATCTGCCGACTTCGCCAGGCGGCGCAGTTGATGCTCTCCGGGGCCGGTCCCCATCCAGATCGGGATCGGGGGCGGCGTGATGCCCAGTCCAATGGCATCGAAATGGTGCCAGCGGCCCTCGAACGTCACAGGCCCGCCCGCCCACAACAGGCGGAGGACCTCGATCTGTTCATCGAGCCGACGTCCGCGCGTCCGGAAGTCCGCGTTCATCGCCGCGTATTCCACCGTGTTCCATGAGACACCGACGCCCAACTCGAACCGTCCGCCGCTCAACAGGGCCAGCGCCGCTGACTGCTTCGCCACCATCGCCGTCGGGAACATCGGCAGGATCAGGATGCTCGGGCGGAACCGCAGCCGCGTCGTCACCGCCGCCAGGAACGAGTACGTCACGAACGGCTCGAAGAACGACCCCGAGTACGTCGGCGTCGGGTTCGCCGGGAACCGCCCCGGCTCTGCGCTCAGCAGATGCCCGCCTGACGACAGCACATGGAAGCCCGCGCCATCGAGGGCCTGCGCGAAGTCCTTCAGCATCACCGGGTCGTAGGACCCGCCGCTCAACGGAAGCCCTGTGCCGTACTGCATCGATGTTCTCCCCAGACTTCGCGTCAACGGCTACGGGTGGTACGGCGTCGGCGACGACCCCAGTTGCGTCCGCAGGATGCCCTGCGCTTCCTCGACGAACTCGCACAGGAGCGGACGCGTGTCCCGAGGATCGATGATGTCCTGGCCCGTGGCCTCCGCCGTCCGGAACGGGGAAGCGAACGAATTGAGGCGGGCCTCGATCTCCAGCCGCTTCGCCTCCGGATCGGGCGCCGACTCGATCTCCCGTCGGTACGCCGCGGACGCCCCGCCCTCGATGTGCATCGAGCCCCACCGCGCGGAGGGCCAGGCGTAGCGGCGGAACATCCCGGTCGGACGGTGCTGGCACTGCCCGGCCACGCCGTACAACTGGCCGGTGACCACCGTCGCCCATGGCATCCGGCTCTCGCACGTCGCGATCACGAGGCGGGCACCGGCCCGCTCGATGCCGCGCTTCTCCGACTCAATGCCGACCATGAACCCCGGCTCGTCCGCGAGCGAGATCAGCGGCAGGTGGAACGTGTCACACAGCTGGATCAGGCGGATCACCTTCTCGCCTGCGGTCACATCGGTCGCCCCGCCGAACGCCAGGTTGTTCGCCATGATCCCGACCGGGTACCCGTTCAACCGCGCGAGGCCCGTGATCCGGGCGCGTCCGTAGTGCGGCGCGATCTCGAAGAAGGAGTCGCGGTCCACCACCGCGTTCACCACTCGATGCCCGTCGTACCCACGACGCCGGTCCTTGGGGATGATCGACAGCAGCGACTCGTCGCGGCGGTCTACCGGATCCTGCGGTTCCGTACGCGGCGCCATCTCGTACACGTTGGAGGGCAGGTACGAAAGGAAGCGACGGATCATCGCGAACGCCTCGGCCTCGCTCTCTGCGAGGTTATCGATGACGCCTGAGATGCGCGTGTGCATCTCCCAGCCGCCCAGCGTCTCCTTGTCCACGTCGTAGCCCAGGGCGGCCTTCACCACCGGGGGGCCACCGGGGAACAACTGGCTCGTGTCCTTCACCATCAGGCTGAAGTGGGACATGCACGCGTTCACTGCAGGCAGGCCCGCGACCGATCCGAGTACCGCCGACACCATCGGCGACATCCGCAGCAACTGCACATCGACAGCCGCGCCGACGTTCCCGTCTGGCAGGTACGTCCGTCCCATCTCGTCGAACGTGCGCACACTTCCGCCCGCCGCGTCGAGCAACCGCACGAACGGCACCCGCCACTCGAGGGCACGCCGGCTCGCGGACGGCTCCATCCCCATCCCGCCGGATCCTCCGCCTGACCCCCCGCGCACGGTGAAGTCGCCGCCGGTGACCACGACCTTCCGGCCGTCGAGCGTGCAGAAGCCGTCCACCGCCGCACGAGGCGTGATGCTCGCGAGCTGGCCGTCCTCGTATGTGGCGTTGCCCATCAAGCCCATGAACTGCCGGAACGACCCGGGGTCCACGAAGGCATCGATCCGCTCGCGGACGGTCAGCTTCCCGTTCGCGTGCTGACGCGCGATCCCCTCCGGCCCGCCCATCTGCGCGGCTAGTGCGCGTCGTCGTTCGAGTTCGTCGACTTCTGGTTGCCAGGTCATTCGGTACTCCCTTGAGGTCCCGAGGCCACGCACCCGGGAGGCGGCCCGATGGTACGCCGCGCCCTGAGGCGTCGCCAAAGCGGATGCACGACGAGGCACACGGGCGAGACGAGACACGAGGGGTGCCGTCTGAGTGCTCCCACCGCTCGGACTCAGTGTTCTCCCCGACGGCAGTCGAGCCAGAACAGCCTCAGTCTGGGAGGGCCTCGAAGGATGACCGATGCCCAGACGCCGCCTGCTTCATTTCGCTTTCGTCGCGGTCGTCGGGACGTCGGTTGGCCTCGGCAGCGCGGGTGTGGTCTCCGCCCAGATGCCTCCCTACACCGCCTACGGCATGGGACTTCCCGCAGGCGACCTGGTCACCGCCGCCATTAACGGTGTCGATTGCGGGAGTGCCCGCGTCAGCGCCGCTGGCAACTGGAAGATCAGCATCCCCGCTGAGGCGCCGTGCCAACCGAAGGATGGCTCCACTGTCCACTTCGCGGTGAACGGCAAGGAACACGCCGCCACCGTGCGTTGGTCCGGTGGAGGCGCCCCTCTCAACCCACGCATCGGTGTAGCCCTCGGAGCCTCCGTGACGCCAACCGCGACGGCTACCGCAAAGGTGGCACCCACGTCGAAACCGACCGCGACCAAGTCACCGACGCCGACACCGACGGCGAAAGCCACCGCGACTGCCGCAAAGACCCCGACGCCGAAGGCCACTGTCACTGCGACGCCTCGAAGGCGCCTCAACCTCCGCTAGAAGTCACTGCGCTCTGGTCTGGCCGCCTTGACCCTCGACACTGTCGTGCCCGCCACGGGCCCATTCCTCCTTCCGCCAAAGGCCGTACACTGGCACCGCGGGGCGCATTTCAGAGGGAACAGCAGTGCCCACGGACTTCACTGGCGCGAAGCGGATCACCCGACGCACACGTGCCAGTGCCCTCGTGAGCACCGCTGTGATCTTCATCTCTGTGGCGGCCTGTTCTAGCGACAGGCAGCCTGAAGTGACCGTCGCACCCACGGGCAGCGCCACAGCCACCGCGACCGGCACCGCAACCTCGACACCCACCCCGACCGAGACGCCGAAGCCGATCCCCACCACGGTCGGGACGCCTCAGGCCGCCACCCCGGCGTTCGTTGCCTCTACCGGCAAGACGTACTTCCCCCCGCCCCCGCCGAGGGAGACGGCGCCTCCTGCGAATAACGTCGGCATCGCTCGTGTCTACGCGCCGAACCTCGGGCTGGACCACTACGTCGAAGTCGACAACATCATCAACAACGAGATGGAGTCGCCACGCGACGGCTCCTACGCCGTCGGCTTCTACCCCGACTTCGACCGCCCCGGTGCCGGCGGCAACTCGGTCTTCTCCGCCCACGAGACCTGGAACCACTTCCAGGGCCCGTTCTACCAACTCGTCGGTGCGAAGGCCGGTGACGAGATCACCATTGTGATGTCGGACGGACGCAACCTCCGCTACCGCGTCTTCAGCAACGTCCGTTACGAGGTCGACAGCATGCCCATGGCCGAGATCCTCTGGCCCACCAAGCGCCCGAAGGGCGAGGAGTGGCTCACCATGTTCACCTGCGGCGGCCGCATCGTGTACGGCACCAACGGATTCGGGGAGTACCTCGACCGCGACGTCATCATCGCCAAGCGCATCCAGTAGAGCGCCCTAGTAGGGCACGCCCCTACACTCCCGCCCATGACGACGAACTTCGAGTCGGTCCCACTCTCGGCGGAGGCGCAGGCCCAACTGACGACCAGCGGTGCGCTCCGCGCTGGCATCAACATGGGCAACTTCCTGCTCGTCACCGGACGCACACCCGAAGGCGATCCGGATGGCGTGTCACCAGACCTGGCACGTGCGATCGCCGCGCGCCTCGGCGTGCCGCTCAAACTCGTGCCCTACAAGAGTCCCGGTGAACTCGGTGACGCTGTCAACGATGACGCCTGGGACATCGGTCTGATTGGCGCAGAGCCGCAGCGCGCTGAGAAGATCGCGTTCACCGATGCCTATGCAGAGATCGAGGCCACATACCTCGTCCCCGCGGGATCACCAATCAGGAGCGTGGACGAAGTCGACCGCCCCGGAGTCCGCATTGCCGTCTCACCGCGCAGCGCTTACGGGCTCTGGCTGGAGCGGAACATCAAGGAGGCAACCCTCGTCCGCCTCGACACCGCCGACCTGGTCTTCGACCGCTTTGTCGCGGACGGCATTGAGGCGATGGCGGCGCTGCGCCCCGGATTGCTCGAAGACGTGAAGCGCCTCCCCGGTGCACGCGTGCTGGACGGACACTTCTCCGTGGTCCAACAGGCGGTTGGCACGCCAAAGGCCAACACCGCCGCTGCTGCGTTCCTTCAAGCCTTCGTTGAGCACGCCCGCGACTCCGGCTTCGTCGCCGGACTGATCGCGAAGCACGGTGTGGACGGCCGGCTCGCCGTCGCTGGACAACGCTGACGCTGCGACGTCGAAGTCTGATTTGGCACCCACCTGCCGCTGACGTTGTTGCAGCGATCACACTCAACAGGTCTGGGCGGTACTCGCTCAAGAGATCTGAGTCTGGCGTTGCATGCCAGCCGGGCTTCGGGCTGGTGAGTAGCGTGGGACTAAGCCCGACGGAAGAGCGGCAGCGTCACCTCATCGCTCACTGCGACAAGCGCCACTTCGACGGGCATCCCGATCTGGATATCGTCCACCGCCACATCGATGAGGTTGCTGGTGAGACGAGGGCCCTCTGCGAGTTCCACCACCACCGTCGCGTAGGGGGTGTGTCCTTCGAACGAGGGGTGCACGGCCTGACGTGTCACCACGTACGAGTAGACCGTGCCCCGTCCGCTCACGGGCGACCAGTCGCGCTCGAACGAGCCGCACGCGGGACACATCAACCGAGGCGGGTGGGCCAGTGTGGAGCAGTCCGCGCAGCGTTGCAGGCGCAGTTCGCCCTGCTGCAGGAACTCCCAGAACGGTGCGGAGTCCTCTGAGGGGACAGGAAGCGGGAAGCCGGGGCGGGCGCTCATGCGTCACGCTCCAGGATCACCGCGCCGGTGCCGATGCCTGTGTCGCAAAACGACAGCTCCACGTTCGCCACCTGCGAGGTCGATTCGCCGCGCACTTGCCGCACGCTCTCGATCAGCTGGTTCATCCCCTGCAGGTACGCCTCGCTCAGGTGGCCGCCGGAGGTGTTCACCGGCAGCATCCCGCCGTCCCAGCGGATCCCGCCGGCCTCTACGAACGGGCCACCCTCTCCTCGCTCCACGAAGCCGTAGTCCTCCAGCGCGAAGATCACGTACGGCGCGAAGTGGTCGTAGATCTGCGCCACGTCGATGTCCTCGGGGCGCACCTCTGCCTGCGCCCACAGTCGCGGCGCGAGGCTCACGGCGGCGGTGTCCACGAAACCACGGTCACCGGGGCCGGCCTGCGCCGCCGCTCGCACGAGCGCGGGCGGCTTCTTCAGTCCGCGCGCCCGCTCCGCACTCACCAGCACAAACGCGCCTCCGCCGTCCGTCTCCAGGCAGCAGTCGTTCAGCCGGAACGGATCGACAATGAACCGCCCGTTCTGGTGGTCGTCGATGGTCAACGGGGTCTCGTAGAACGTGGCGCGCGGGTTTCGGTTCGCATGCTCGCGCTCGCTTACGGCCACCCAGCCGAACTGCCGGCTCGTGGTACCGAACTCGTGCATTCGGCGTCGCGCCACCATCGCGAGTTGGTGCTGGGGCGTCAGCAGCCCGAACGGCTCAGTGAAGGCGGCCGCGCCCTGGCCGCGGCGTCCCGTCACCTCGCCACGCCCGTAGCGGCGGCCAGACCGCCCGTTCACACCTCGGTAGATCACGATGCACTGCGCCAGGCCGGTCGCGATGGCTGCAGATGCGTGGGCGACAAGCGCGGCGCCCACGTTCCCGGCCTGGTTGATCTCCCCGAACCACGCGAGGTCTCTGATGCCGAGGTTGGAAGCAATCTCCGCCTCGCTGCTGGTGTCCACGGACCAGCGCATCAACCCGTCGACGTCCTGTGGTGTCAGCCCGGCGTCGTCGAGGGCGTGCAGGATGGCCTCCAGGGACAGCCGGGTCTCGCTGCGGCCCGAGGCGCGCGAATACTCGGTCTCGCCGACCCCGGCGATGGCGACGCGGTTCCGAAGGCTCTCCATGGGGCGCGAGTGTATCCGTTCGGATGCGCCGGGGCCGCGTCCTGTTGGCGATACACTCGCCCTCGCTCGGGAGGTCGGCTGATGACGGCAGAGGCGACTGGCGATCACGGCGCACTCGCGGGTATCCGCGTGCTCGACTTCACCCGATACCAGCAGGGACCGTACTCGACCGTCCTCCTCTCCGACATGGGTGCCGAAGTCGTCAAGGTCGAGGAGCCCGGAGGTGAGCCGGGGCGCGCAAATGGCCTCGGCCCGGACGGCTTCTCCGCCTACTTTGAGGCACACAACCGCGGCAAGCAGTCGATCACGCTCGACCTTCGCATCGACGAGGCGCGTGCCGCCGTGCGCCGTCTTGTCCCGCACTTCGATGTCGTCGTGGAGAACTTCCGCCCGGGGATCATGGAGAGCTGGGGCCTCGGCCACGACGACCTGAAGGCGCTGCGGCCGGACATCATCCTGGCCTCGGGTTCTTCGTGGGGGCGTCAGGGCCCCTGGGCGAACCGCCCGGGTTACGACCACGTCGGCCAGGCGCTCTCCGGGGTGATGGTGGAGCAGGGTGGCGGCCCCGGGAAGGTCCCGCATGCGCTCATCGGCGGGTTCGCGGACCAGATCGGCGCGATGCTGCTGGCGTACGGCATTGCCTGCGCGCTCGTCGTGCGTGAGCGCGAGGGCATCGGCCAGCACGTCGATGTCTCTCTGATCAGCGCGATGACCGCGGTGCAGGCAATGCCGATCACGCGGTTCCTCCGCACCGGTGAACAACGTGGCTTCGAGGAGCGTCGGGCCGCCACGTACACGCACTACGAGTGCGCGGACGGCCGCTATGTCGCGATCGCCGCGAACACGCAGGCGTTCTGGGAACGTCTCTGCGGCGCCCTCGAACGCCCCGACCTGCGGGAGGACGCCCGCTTCCGCGGGCCGTTCGACCGCGAAGCCAACAAGCAGGCGCTGGTGGAGGCATTCGAAGCGCAATTCCGCACCAGACCATCGACGTACTGGCTTGAGCGCATCACAGCAGCGGACGTCCCGAACGCCCCCGTCCTCGACTACGCCGGGCTGGCCGAACACCCCCAATTCTGGGCGAACGGCTACCTGCAGGAGATCGAGACCCCGAACCTCGGCCGGATGCGTGTCCCCGGCCCCGCCGTCCGGATGAGCGGGACGCCCTCGCGGGTACAGGGTGGCGGCCCGGAACTGGGGCAGCACACGGAATCGGTCTTGCTGGCCGCTGGATTCAGTTGGGCCGAAATCGAGGCCCTCCGGGACTCGGGTGCCACGCGGAACGTTTAGGGACTTCCGTCACCTCGGGATCCCGCGTGGCGCGGTGATCGTGCGGCAGTCGTGCGATATGGTTTTCCCATGGCTACTGAACGTCCCCGTCCCGTCACCCTCCTCGATGTCGCGAACGAAGCCGGCGTCTCGGTCAGCACCGCATCGCGTGCGCTGACCGGCGCGCGCCGTGTCCGAGGCGACCTGGAGCGTCGCGTGCGCGACGCCGTGGAGAACCTCGGCTACCGCCCGAACGAGGCGGCCCGCGGCCTGCGCATGGCGCGGACGATGACGCTGGGCATCTTCTTCCACCGCCTGAACAGCCCGGTCTCCCTCGACCTGATCGACGGCCTGGGCGCGGCCGCGCACGAGGCGCGGTACTCATTGGCGGTCACGAGCGCGCGCGGCGACAAGGCGCAGTACGCCTCCCTGTTCCAGCACTTCTACGGCCAGCGCGTGGACGCGCTGATGATGATCTGGCCGCGCGGTGACCTGTCGGGCCACCTGGCGCCGTTCGCGCGCGCGGGTGTCCCCGCGTTCGCGATGCGCTGGCTGCCCGGCGAGCCGGGGCTGACGGTGATTTCGGCGGACAACTCGGTCGCTTCGACCGAGGCGGTGAACGCGCTGGCCGCACTGGGCCACAAACGGCTGACGATCTTCTCGCACGGCGTGCTGTGGACGCCTGCGACTCTGCGGCGCCCCTACTTCGACCGCGCCGGCGAGGCTGCGGGTATTGAGATCCGCCGACGCACGTCGCGCGACAGTGGGTTCACGGTGCGCGAACTGGTCGCGGATGAGCTCGCATCGCCTGAGCCGCCGACCGCATTCGTCGTCCAGTACAGCGAGTTCTCCGATGTCATGGCGGCACTGGCCGCCCTGGGGAAGCGCGTCCCCGACGATGTCTCGGTGGTGGGCTTCACGGACTCGAAGTTCGCCTCGACCGCGCAGCGCGACCAGGCGGCGGTCATCGATGTGGACTCGTTCGAGTTGGGCCGGCGTATGGCCGGGGTGATGCTTGAGGCGATCGAGAACGGCCCGCCTTCTGAGGACGTCCGGATCCATGGCCTCTCCCGCTGGATCCCCGGTGGCACGATCGGTCCCGCCCCGAAGGCGTAGAGCCGCTCCGAACCTCCAAACCCGCACTGCTTGAGCGACCTCAGGCGAGCACGTCCCGTCTCACCACCCGTGGCCTTCGCGGCCCTCGCAAGCGCGGGTGGTAGGCTCGCGCGCGTTCGGCCGTGGCGGCCGGGTGCGGAGGCGGGTCGATGCAGGACTTCGAGGGCAGGGTCGTGATCGTCACCGGGGCCGCGAGCGGCATCGGCCGGGGCATGGCCGGGCGCTTCGCGCGCGCGGGGATGCGGGTCGCGCTGGCCGACGTGGAGCGGGAGCCGCTGGCGATCGCCGAACGCGAACTCGCATCGGCGGGGGCCGAGGTCATGGCCGTCCTCACCGATGTCTCGATCCTCGCCTCGGTCGAGGCGCTGCGCGACCGGGTGCTCGAGCGGTGGGGCAAGGTCCATGTCCTCTGCAACAATGCCGGTGTCTCTGGTGGCGGGGGGCCGATCTGGGCATCTTCCGAACAGGACTGGCAGTGGGTCCTGGGCGTGAACCTGATGGGCGTGGTGCACGGGTTGCAGGCATTCGTGCCATCGATGCTGGCACACGGCGAAGATGGCCACATCGTGAACACCTCGTCGGTGCTTGGGCTCTCGACGGGGAACGGATCGATCTACGGCGTAAGCAAGCATGCCGTCACGCGACTCACCGAAGGGCTGTCGTTCGACCTGCGCGCGGCGAACGCAAAGATCGGCGCCTCGGTCCTGTGCCCCGGGATGATCGCGACGCGGATCATCGAGGCAGAGCGGAACCGACCGGCGCACCTGCGGGCGGAGTCGCCCGTCCCGCCCGAGGCCGCGCAGACGATGCGGGCGATGCGGGACGCGATGAGTGCGCGCTTTCAGGCGGATGGGATGCCACCAGACGAGGTGGGGGAGATCGTGTTCGAGGCGATCCGGGAGGGCCGCTTCTACATCCTGACGCACCCTGCGATCAAAGAGCGGGTGCGCGTGCGGATGGAGGACATCCTGCACGACCGGCAACCGACGCCACCCGCAGCAGGCGGTGAGATGGCCGGGCTCACGGGGGTGCCGCCGCGGCCATCGCGTCCCTGACATCACGAGCGCGATGCCTCGATCATTGGTTGACATGCGAGCGGGTGGCCCTGACCATCCCGCCGCGGAGAGAACGTTCTCCAAGCACGGTGGGAGCATGCGATGAAGTTCGGGCTGTTCTACGAACTCCAGTTGCCCAAGACGTTCGAGGGCGAGACCTGGGACCCAGATGCGGAACACCGCATCTACCACGAGATGCTGGACCAGGTGGAGCTGGCCGACAAACTCGGCTTTGACTACGTGTTCGAGGTGGAGCATCACTTCCTGGAGGAGTACTCCCACTCCTCCGCCCCGGAGTTGATGATGGCCGCGTTGTCGCAGCGGACGAAGAACATCCGGCTAGGCCACGGCATCGTCCTTACACCACCCGCATACAACCACCCGGCCCGCGTGGCGGAGCGCATCTCGGCGCTCGACTTGCTGTCGAACGGGCGGGTGGAGTTCGGCACCGGCGAGTCCGCGTCGGACATGGAGCTGGGCGGCTTCGGGGTGACGCGTGGCCTGAAGAAGGCGATGTGGGAAGAAGCGACGCGCGAGATCACGCGGATGATGAACATGGAGCCGTACCCGGGATTCCAGGGTGAGTACTTCTCGATGCCCGAACGGAACGTGGTCCCGAAGCCGATGCAGAAGCCGCACCCTCCGTTGTGGGTGGCGGCGTCCCGGCGCGAGACGACGATGGTGGCGGCGCGCCTCGGGATGGGGTCATTGGGCTTCGGCTTCGAGACGCCGGAGGAGCTGGGCGAGCGCGCGACGGAGTACTACCGGCTGGTGCGCGAGGAGTGCATGCCGATCGGGCAGGCGACCAACCCGGCGCTGGCGGTGCTCAACACCTTCATGATGGGGCCCAGCGATGAGGAAGCGATCAAGCGCAGCGCCAACGGGCCGGGCTTCTTCTCGTACTCCCTCGGCTACTACTACAACCCGCTGACAGGTGGCCGGCACACGCCCGGCAAGCGGAACATCTACCGGGACTACGTGAATGCCTCGTCCGAGGCGCAGGCAGCGGTGGCGGTGCAGGCGCGGCAGGGATTCCTCTCGGACCAGGAGATCGCGGCCGGGGAGCCGGCGGACGAGGTGCAGAAGGCGCTGTACCGCGCTGCGCGATCGGGGAACGCCATCGGCACGACGAAGCGGCTGCGCGAAACGCTGAAGCTGTACGAGGACCAGCACCTGGACACGATGATCTTCGTGGCGCAGGCGGGTGACCGGCGGCACGAGCACATCATGGAGTCGATCGAGATGTTCGGGAAGGAACTCCTGCCGGAGTTCAAGGAGCGTCACGAGAAGGTGCACAAGCCGTGGCGTGCCGAGCAGTTGCGGGGTGTCGACTTCCCGATCAACTCCTCGATCTAGCGGTGCAGGGAGACTCGCGATGGCGAAGCCTGAGCAGATCAAGGATCCGGCACTGCGCGCGCAGATCGAGCAGGCGTTCATGGAGATGCGATCCGGGCAGGGTGGGGCGGCAGTGAAGACGCTGGCCGCTGCGTATCTCGCGATGCTGGCGCAGAAGCCCTCAATGCTCGACGAGACGATCGAGTTGCGGCCGGGGCGGAAGATGCCGGCGGTGATGCGGTGGCCGGCGCTGGGGGCAAACCTGACGCTGGAATCGGTGCTCGCGAAGCAGCCAGACATCGTGTTCGAACGTGAGAAGTTCGCCGTGAGCGAGGCGATCACGTACTACGAATTCACCCTGGACAGCGCCATCAGCGCGGGCCTC
Source organism: Dehalococcoidia bacterium (assembly GCA_004296805.1). GTDB lineage: Bacteria > Chloroflexota > Dehalococcoidia > UBA2979 > UBA2979 > SURF-43. The sequence goes on along the minus strand of SCVR01000092.1, from coordinate 17,223 downwards.
TAAGACTCTCCAGGCGCACATCGAGGTCAGGCATGGCACTGCTGGCGATCACCGGAGCATCGGTCTGGGACGGCACGGGCGCGGCCGCGCGGCCGGCGACGGTGCTGATCGCGGACGAGCGCATCGAGGCGGTTGGGGATGTGCCCGTGCCGCCGACCGCAGATCGGATCGACGGGTCCGGGAAGACGGTCATCCCGGGGCTGGTGGACATGCACGTCCACGTCATGCTGTGCGGTGAAGACTCGCTGTTCGGGTTCCTGGGCACGGGCATCACCACCGTGCGTGACCTCGGTTCTGCGCCGGAGGTGACGCTGCCCATCCGCGACGCGATCGCGCGTGAGGAGCGGGTGGGGCCTCGGATGGTGGTGCACGGGCCGATGCTGGACGGGCAGCCTTCGATCTTCGGAGGGCGTCCGGGCTCGCCGGTGGCGACGAGCGGGCCGCAAATGACGTGGCTCAACGGCTCGGTCGAGGAGGGCGTGGCGAACGTCAACCGTCTGATCGAGATGGGCGTGGACGGCATCAAGTTGTATGCAGGCCTCCGGCCCGACCTGGTCGCGGCGATGATCCGTGCGGTCGACCAGCGAGTTCCGGTGACGGGGCACCTCGGCCGCACGTGGGCCTCGGAGGCGATCGAGGCGGGGATCGACTGCCTCGAGCACGTACACGCGACGTGCTACCAGGACGTGGTGCGCCTGGAGGACCGCCACGGGCGGGAGGACGGCAACGGCGCACGCGCGAACTACTGGACATGGCTGTCTGAGGGCTGGTCGCGCGCCGACCTCGATGCACCGTATGTGAAGACGTTCATCGACCAGATCGTGGCGAGCCGGGTGGTGCTGAGCCCGACGACCGTGCTGGTCACGGGCGGGATGGCCACGAATGAGGCACAGACGGAGCCCGGGCAGCGCTGGCGCACGCGCGCGATGAAGGAACGGGCGGTACAGCAGCGCGCAGCGCGTGACGCGGCCGTGCGGGCGGCTGCTGCGGCTGGCCGCGAGGCACCTTCGATGTCGCCGATCGAGCCAGAGATGGGCGGGCGCGCCCTGGCGAACGAGCTCGAGTTCTTGCGTCGAGTGCATGCCGCCGGGGGGATCGTGGTGCCCAGCACCGATGTGGGTGCGGCGCCGGGGCAGGTGCCGGGCTTCGCGCTGCATCGCGAGTTGGCGTTGCTGGTGCGTGCGGGGATATCGGCCTCGGATGTGCTGCAGGGTGCGACGCGTGTGGCAGCAGAAACGATGCGGCTCGGGCATGAGATCGGGACGGTCGAAGCAGGCAAGCGGGCGGACCTGCTGGTGCTGGACGCGGACCCGTTGGTCGACATCGAGGCGACGCGCTCGGCATCGCTGGTGATCAGCAACGGGCGTCAGTATCGGCCGTCTGAAGTCCTCGCGCGGATCGACACGAGCGAGCCAGCGGGCTAGCGCTACTCGGCGTACCGGCGCGCGGTGGACTCGATGAGGTCGGCGAGGCGCTCGGGCATCGAGTAGAACGGGGAGTGGCTCGACTCCCACTCAACGACCTCGCACTTCGGCTCGATCAGCGCGGCACACTCGCGCTGGTTCTCCGGCGTGATCGCCCGATCGCGGTTGCACACGACGAAGGTCGACGGCACCTGTTGCCATCCGTAGCGGTCGAACGGCGGGGTGGGGTCGATCGTGTTCGCCTGGCCTCGGAGTCTCGCAGTCGCATGCGCGACGTCCTCGGGAGAACAGTCGTTGTAGAAGACGGGTGTGGCGAGGGGGAGATCGAGGTCCATCCCCCAGTCCTTGCGGAGGAACGCGGCGGCGGAGTCCGGAGGCACGTTGCTTGGCACGGTGCCTGGCACGACCGCGGTGAGGTAGATGAGGTGACGGACCGCCGGGTTGTCGACGCCAGCCCAGGTGATGGCGCGACCGCCTTGCGAGTGCCCGACGAGGACGACGGGGCCGCCGGCAGCGGTGATGACATCGCGGGTGAGGCGGTCATCGATGCGGTCCTCCGAGGAGACTCGCGGCGGCGTCCCGATGCTTCGGTCTACTGCGCGGTAGGGGACGCCTCGAGCCTCCAGCAGGGGAGTGACGCGGTCCCAGCACCAGGGCCCGTGGAATGCGCCGTGGACGAGGATGGTGGTGGGGAGTGCTGGCATCGTCGTGTCCTTTACGACGGAGGGCCCCGCGACGCGGGGCCCTCATGCTGGTGTTGCGGGTGGCTAGAAGAAGCCGATGCAAGTGCATTCCGGGTCGAGGTCATCGAGGGAGAGCGGGAGGCGGTGCTGAGTGGGGGCAACGGAGCCGCTCCCGCCGTAAAGGATGGTAGAGGGTGTCCACGGTTCCTCGGCCGGCGCGACCGCCTGTGTTGAGGGAGCACTGTTGTTCACGGTGACGGCCGTGGCCGGCTGGATGAGCGCCGCGACGAGGGTGATCGCGGCGAACGCGGTGCCAGCGATGGCCGCGAGCCACGGGCGGGAGAGGGCTGCGGGCGACTCAACGGTGCGGGTGAAGGTCATTGGATGCTGCTCTCTGCCCGGACAGGCGGGCGACTGCGGCCGCGGCTCACGTCGATCACAGTACGCCCGAGGGAAAGCGCGTCAAGGGTTCAGGTGTTCGCGGCGCGTTCTGTGAATTGGAGTTCGTGGAGGCGCGCGTAGACACCGCCCTTCGCGAGCAGTTGTTCGTGTGTGCCGTCCTCGGCGAGTTCGCCGTGGTGGAGGACGAGGATGCGATCGACAACACGGATCGTGTTGAGGCGGTGGGCGATGATGATGGCGGTGCGCCCGACCATGACCTCGGCCAGGCCGCGCTGGATGGTGGCCTCGGTCTCCGGGTCGATGCTGGCGGTGGCCTCGTCCATGACGAGGACGATCTCCGGGTTGAAGGCGGCGACGCGCGCGAGCGCGATCAGTTGCTTCTGACCGGTGGAGAGGTTGGCGCCGCGCTCGGCCAGCATGGTGCCGTACTGGTTGGGGAGAGCCTCGATGAAGCGGTCAGCGCCAACGGCGCGCGCAGCGTCGCGCACCCGGTCGAGCGAGATCGAGGTATCACGCAGGCGGATGTTCTCCGCGACGCTGTCGGTGTAGATCCACGGATCCTGCAGCATGATGCCGACGTGCCGGCGTAGCCAGCGTTGGGGCAGGGCGCGCACGGAGACGCCGTCGATCAGGATGTCGCCCTGCTGCACGTCGTAGAACCTCGACAGCAGGGACATCATCGTGGACTTGCCGGCGCCGGTGGCGCCGACGATAGCGACCTTCTCGCCAGGGGCGATGGAGAAGTCGAGCCCGCGCAGCACCCAGTGCTCGCCCTGGTAGGCGAACCAGACGTGGTCGAAGCGGATCGCGCCCCGCACCTCGTCCAACGGGGCGGCATCGGGGGCGTCGACGATCTCCTCGGGCTGGTCGAGAATCCCGAAGATCCGCTCGGCGGAGGCCATCGCCCCCTGGAGCATCGTGAAGCGCTCGGCCAGTTCCCGAATCGGCCAGAAGAAGCGTTGCATGAAGGCGATGAAGGCGACGAGCGTGCCGAGCGAGAGCACATTGTCAGCGACGCGTGCACCGCCGTACCACAGGATGGTGCCGGTGGTGAGGGCGCCAAACAGCACCACGGTCGGCTCAAAGACGGCATACCAGAACAGGACACGCAGGTTTGCATCGAGGTTGCCTCGATTGCGCTCGTCGAAGTTCTCCTGGTTGCGCCGTTGCCGATTGAACAGTTGGACGATCGCGACACCGCTGATCATCTCGTTCAAGTAGGCGTTGATGCGGGCGATCCAGATCCGCTGGTCACGGAACGCATCGCGCTGCGCCGCAGCGAAGATCTTCACGAGCCACACGAGCGGGATCACGAACAGCGTCATGATCGCGGCCAGCCGCCAGTCGAGGACGTACATCGCAACGATGATGGCGCTCACCATCAGCAGGTTCGTGAAGATCTGGACGAGGCCCTGTGAGATCACCGCCTCGATCTGCTGGACGTCACCGGTGAGGCGCACGACCAACCGCCCGACCGGGTTGCGGTCGAAGAACGAGATCGACATGCGCTGGATGTGCCTGAACAGTTCCATCCGCATGTCGACCACGACGCGTTGCCCCACCCATGCCATCAGGTAACCCTGGACGTAGCGGATTACGAACGAGGCCAGTAGCGCCGCAACGTACCAAAACGCGAGGAGCGGCAGTTCGTCGGTTAGCCCTTGCTCGATCTGCTGGTCGATCGCGTGGCGGACGATGAGGATCGGGACAAGCTCGAGCACTGCGACTGCGAGCATCAGGATTCCCGCGATCGCGAGCGGCACGATGTAGGGACGCACGTAGTGACCCAAGCGCCCGGTCAGGCGCCGGTCGTACACCTTTCCGATCGCTGACTCGTCGTCGTAAAAGCTCACGCGCCACCGCCGTCCGCTAGCACGATGTCGGCCTGCTCCTGCGCGCGGCGCTCAGCGTCGAGTTGCTCGCGGTAGATGCGGGCGTAGACGCCGTCCGCGGCGAGCAGTTCGTCGTGGGAGCCGCGTTCGACGATGGTGCCGCCCTCGATGATCGCGAGCAGATCGGCGGAACGGAGCGTGGACGTGCGGTGGGCGATGAGGATGGTCGTGCGTCCCCGCATGACCTCGCGGAGGCCATCGAGGATCTGCTCTTCGGTCTGCGTGTCCACGTGCGAGAGCGCGTCATCGAGGACGAGCACGGGAGCCTGCTTCAGCAGCGCGCGCGCGAGGGCCGCCCGCTGCTTCTGGCCACCGGAGAGCGTGACGCCGCGCTCTCCGATGGTGGTCTCCAGGCCATCGGCTAGGTCCTTCAGGTCGTTGGAGAGGCGCGAGATGCGTGTGGCGAGGTCGTACTCGTCGTCCGTCGCCTCGGGGCGGCCGTAGGAGATGTTCTCGCGGATGGAGTCGGAGAAGAGGAACGCCTCCTGCGGGACGAATGCGACCGAGTCGCGCAGCAGGGCCAGCGGCCACTCGCGCACATCAATGCCGTCGAGGCAGACGGTGCCGCCGGTGGGGTCGGAGAGCCGAACGAGCAGGCCTGCGAGCGTTGTCTTGCCCGCGCCGGTACCACCCACGAGCGCAACGGTGGCGCCCGCCGGGACGCGCAGGTTCACGTCGTGCAGTACCTCTCGTCCTTCGAAGGCGACGCTGACGTTGGTGAACTCGACCTCGCCGCGGACGGGGAGGGCCGGCGGTGTGCCAGTTCCGTCAAGGACTGAGGGCACGGTGCGTAGCACCTCGTTCACGCGCCGGATCGCGACGGTGCCGAGTTGTGCCATGGCGACGACCCACCCGACAGACATCAGTTGGTTCGCGAGGACAGCGAGGATGAAGTTGAACGCGACGAATTCACCCATCGACATCCGACCCGCGACGACATCGTGCCCGCCCACCCAGAGGACGAAGAGTGTCCCGGCGCCGGTCAGCACACCCATGATGGGGAACAGCCCGGAGTGGTAGAGCGCGAGGCGCATCGCGCGGCCGCGCATCTCCTCGTTGGCCTGAGCGAACGATGCGATCTCTGCGTCTTCCTGGGCGTATGCCTTCACTGCGCGGATGCCCGCGATGTTCTCCTGCGACCGGTCGGTGAGATGTGAGAGTTGCTCCTGCACCTCCATGAAACGGTGTTCGACGTTGGTCTCGAAGAAGCTCATCAGTCCGATGACGACGGGGAGGTAGATGAGCGCGATCAGCGTCAGGCGCACATCGATGAACAACATGAACAGAATGCCTGCCACACCGACGACGAGGATCCGGCTCATGTCGACGAGCGACGGCCCGAGGACATCACGGACCGCCTGCAGGTCGTTGGTGGCGCGGGACATCAGGTCGCCGGTGCGGGCGTGCACGTAGTAGTTGTGATCGAGCGCCATGAGGTGGCGCGCCAGGTCATCTCTCAGGCGGTACTCGATGATTCGGGAGGTACCGGATACCACCATGCGGGAGTAATACCGCAAGGTACCTTCGACGACGGCAAGGGCCACGATCAGACCCGCGTACTGCGCGAGCGAGTCCATCTCGATACCGTCACGCAAATCATCGACGGCGCGCTGGATGACGACCGGTGGCAACAGCGAGGCGACCGTCGCCAGGATGAGCGCGACCATGCCGCCGCCATAGCGCCAGCGATAATGCAGCACGTACTGCAGGATGCGGTTGGAGCCCGCGCGACCGGGAGGTAGCGGCGTACCGGCCTCGGGTGCGGAGGTCATCAGCACGTCGGAACTCGCTTGTCTGCGTTCGGGCACGCGGCATGGAGCGGACTGTCGTCAGTGTCCGTGCGCATTGTAGCGAGGCTGTCCGGCGCCCAACGCCATCGTGGCACTTACCACCGAATCGTCAGGCTCGTACCCGCACGTCGATCTGATGCCAGCCAGTCGCACCATCGGGGTCGGAGCGGTGGTACTTGTCGGTCTGGACGTCGCCCTTGCCGTCGGTGGCGCGCACCTCGATGAGGTAGTCCCCGGCCTGGGCGTCCCACTCGGCGATCCACTGACGCCAGGCGTTCCCGGATAGCGCCTCGCTGAGACGAGCCGTGATCCACGGGTTGCTGTCTCCGGACTCACCGCGTTTGCGCGCGCGCACCTCGACCTTGCTGATGCTGCGGTTGCCTGCCCATGCCACGCCGGCGACGGCGACGCGTCCGGGTTTCACCGTGCGGCCGTCCCGCGGGACATCGATGCGTGACTGGGTCTTGATTGGGCCGTTCTTCGACCAGCCTCGTGGGATCCAGTAGGCGTCGAAGGCCTCCCACGTAGTGAGTTCGATCTCGGTGAGCCACTTAGTCGCGGAGACGTAGCCGTAGAGCCCGGGGACGACGAGGCGGGCCGGGAAACCGTGCGGGCCGGGGAGTGCTTCGCCGTTCATGGCGTAGGCGACGAGGGCGGGACGGCCGTCGAGGGCGACCTCCGTGGGGAAGCCCACGGTGAAGTCGTCGACGGAGCGGCCGACGACCTGGGTTGCGCCCGACTTCACGCCCGCGCGATTGAGCAGGTCGGCGAGGGGGACGCCGAGCCAGCGTGCGTTGCCGACGAGGTCACCGCCGACCTCGTTCGAGACGCAGGTGAGCGTGATGACCTCTTCGCGCGAGGGCAAAGAGAGGAGTTCGTCGAAGGTGAGTTCGAAGGGGCGTTCCACCATGCCGGAGACCTTGAGCCGCCACTTGGCGACGTCGACGCGCGGCGTCGTGAGCGTGGTGTCGATGCGGTAGAAGTCCTTGTTTGGCGTGATCAGTGGCGAGAGGCCGTTCAGGTCGAGTGCGCCGTTGACCTCCTGTGTGCCGGCGTTGATCGCGAGCGCTCTGCGCTGCTCCTCGACGTCCACCGATGAGCCGGCGAGCTTGCGTCCGGCAACGAACGAGGTCGCCGATGCTCCGGCGGCGACCGCCGCGAAGCCGAGGAACGCACGGCGTCCGGGGATGCGGCGGGTCATCGGCTGTGCGGGCGTGTCCCCAGAGGGGGCGGGGGCGTCCTCGATCGTGCCGGCGAGCAGCAGCAGGCGGAGCGCCTGCCAGCCGAGGGTGGCGCCGATGATGGGGCCGAAGGCAGCGACGAGGGCGGCTTGCGTGGAGGAGGCCGGTGTATCGAACGTGGCGACCGCGGCACCGACGGCGCCAAGGACAGCGAATCCGATCTGCGCTCGCGATGGCCTCGACCGTCCGACGAGCCCGATGGCCACGCCGACGCCGAGGGTCGCGAGCGTTACGAGTGCGATGAGGGCGGGCTTGTCCTTCTTGCCGAGGAGGCCGATGACGAAGTGGGTGAACCAGCCGGGTGCGTGGTCGATGAGCAGGTCGCCCGTGGCGATGATCGGGGCGACGGCACCGGTGAGGCCCGCGATGAGCTCGGCAATCCCGAGGGCGAGCGCGACAGCCAGGAGGCCACTGATGCCATCGCGGATGGTGCGGGTCTGCATGGGTCCTCCGGTGGGACGGAGCGGCCGTATGACAGTAACAGGCGCCAGCCGCCCCTGCTCCGGCATCCGCGATATGCTGGCGGCATGCTGCGTGACCGCGACCTTGCCGCCTCTGCGCTCGCGCTGCTGAAGCGTCCCGCCGCACCTGTCCTCGACCTGGTGTACCGGGTCTATGAACGCGAGCTCGACCGGGCGATCCGGAACGGGCCGATCCCGAAGCACGTGGGCGTGATCCTGGACGGCAACCGCCGCTTCGCCAAGAAGGCGGGGCTGGCTGTCGTGACCGACGGGCACCGACGCGGCGCGGACAAGGTCGAGGAACTCGTCGGCTGGTGCGACGACCTCGAGATCCCCGCGGTGACGTTGTGGGCGCTTTCGACGGACAACTTCAAACGTGGGCCCGACGAGTTGAAGGCGATCTTCAGCCTGATCGAGGAGAAGGTTGCGGCGTTCAGTGACGACGAGTCGGGGACGCCTCGACGACGGCGCGTGCGTATGGTCGGGCGGCGCGAGTTGTTGCCACAGAGCACGCAGGACGCGATCGCGCGGGCCGAGGAGGCCACGGCGAACGATGGGCCCTACGAGTTGCTCGTCGCGGTTGGGTACGGCGGCCGTGAGGAGATCACGGACGCGGTGCGCCGGATGCTGGCGGACCGCATCCGCAACGGCGACTCCCTCGAAGGCATCGCCAGCGGGATCGAGCCGGATGAGATCAGCCGGTACCTGTATGCGCCCGATATTCCGGACCCGGACTTGATCATCCGGACCTCCGGCGAGTTGCGGCTGTCAGGCTTTCTGCTGTGGCAGAGCGCGTACAGCGAGTACTACTTCTGCGATGTGTTCTGGCCGGAGTTCCGCCGGATCGACTTCCTGCGGGCGGTGCGTTCGTACGCGGACCGGGAGCGCCGTCGCGGGCGCTGATCGAGGCTGCCCGCATCAGGCGTGCACGAACACCGGCATCCCCACCTCGGCGAACTCGAACACGGCCTTCGGATCCGGCGTCCGGATGCATCCGTTTGAGATGCGGCCGGTCGAGGCATCGACCACGGTCCCCTTCGCGTCCAGCAGGAACGAGTGGAAGCCGTTCGCCTTGTCGACGTCGAAGCCGACCCACCAGTCGATGTAGGTGTTGTAGGGCGCGTCGAAGGTGAGCCCGGCGGTCTTGTTGTAGACCCGGAAGAGCCCCGTCTGCGTGGACTCGTACGCTCCGGTGTCGATCTGGGCGCCGACGCCAACGGGCCCGATCTCGCGGACGACCTGTTTGCCGTCCATTAGTTTCACCGTGAAGCGCGTGACATCGACATCGATCCACCTGCCGGCAGTCGGGGCGGCTGGCTTCAGAGCGGCGGCGACGGTTGGCGCGGCTGTCCTCACGGCCGTCGGTGTGGGTGTGGCTGTGACCTCGGGTGGGCGGGCGACCGCGGGCGTGGCGGTGGGGGCAGGCGTGGAGGGTGCGGGCGCCTTCGGTGGATCGTCGCCGCAGGCGGTGGTCACCAGGACGAGCACCGCAGCGAGCCCGAGGCATACGTGCAGTCGTGTGCGGTGGAAGGCGAGTGAGGGCACCCCGGGCATCGGCCGCTCCGTCTACCCCCACCACGTACACGATACGCCGACTGTGAGTGGTGGCGCGTGTCTACTTCAGTGCGTCGGCGATCTTTCGCGCGTTCGAGAGCAACATGCCCTCGATGGTGTCCGCGCCCGAACCAGGTGCGCCGAGGGAGTCGCCGTAGAGGTCGTCCACGATCCGGACATTGGTCTCCTCCGCGACGCGGCGGGCGATCTTGGGATCGACGGAGCTCTCGGCGAAGACGGCGCGGACCCCTTCGCGGCGGATGGTCTGGACGAGCGCGGCGACGGAGGCTGCGGACGGCTCGGATCCTGTGGTGACGCCGGCGATGACGGTGCCGACGACGGTCAGGCCGTAGCGAGCGGCGAAGTATCCGAAGGCGTCGTGGTCGGTGACCATCTTGCGGTTGGCAGGAGGGATGCCCTCGATGAGGGCCTGGACCTCGCGGTCGGTCTGGCGCAGCCGCTCCTGGTAGGCGCGGCCGTTGGCCTCGAAGGTGGCGGCGTGCGCCGGGTCGGCGGTGGCGAGCGCCTTCACGATGACCTCGACCATTGCGATGTCATTGTGGGGGTCGTGCCAGACGTGGGGGTCGTGGCCGGAGCCGCCGTCCCCCGACGCGCCGTCGCGGAGTGTGAGGCCGTCCGTGATGGTGACGACTGTGCCTTTGCTGTTGCCGAGCGCCTTGTCGAGGAAGGCGTCGGCACCCAGCCCGTTACGAAGGATGAGTTGTGCATTCGCGATGGCGCGAGCGTCCGCGGTCTTGAGTTGGTACTCGTGGGGGTCAACCCCGGCCTTTGCGATCACGTCGAGGCGGACGGCGTCGCCAGCCACGGCTTGGGCGAGCGCGCCGACCGGGGCGATGGTGGCAACCACACGCAGCCGGGCGTCCTCGGGTGTGGAGGCGCCGCGGCAGGAGGCGAGAAGCGCTGCGGCGGCCATGGCCAGAATGACGAGATAGAGGGGGCGCGGCATCGGGAGGCTCCCACCTGAGACGATGTATCGATGATACGAAGTCTCAGATTGCCGCGCAACACCGTCACATCGCTCAACCGCCGAGGCGGGTACGCTCGCGCGTGCAGCGAATCGAGCACCGATGCTCCCGCAAGCCCGCAACACCACGCTCGCCTACCTAGGCATCGCGGCGCTCCTCCTCGTGCTGACGGTGATCCTGCCCGCCTCGGGGGTGTGGGAGCGCCGAGGTTTGCCCGTGGTGCACGAGGTGATCCGCGAGGCGCGGGTGGTGGAGGTCACCCCAGGGGAGGACATCCCGACACCGGGGGGCGTGATCCGGCAGCAGCGCGTGATCGTGGAGGTCGAGGGTGAGCGATTCGCGGTGGACAGGACGTACCAGGCGGCCTCGGCGGATGCGTTCGAAGTGAAGGTCGGGGAGACGGTCCTGCTCGGCGCTGCCGAGGGCGAACAGGGCACGGTGTACCAGCTTCGCGATCGGGCACGGCGGATTCCGGTGTGGACGCTGACGCTGGCGTTCGCGCTGCTGGTCGTCATCGTGGGCGGCACGCGCGGTGCGATGTCGCTGGTGGGACTGGCATCGAGCGTGATCGTGATCGCGCGGTTCATCGTGCCGGCCATCATGTCGGGCTGGGATCCACTGCTGGTGTGCATCTTCGGCGCGCTCGTGATCATGGCGACAACGCTCACGCTGGGGCACGGGGTGGAGCGGAAGACTGCGGTGGCGCTCGGCGCGACGTTCGGGTGCCTCGTGCTCACGGGGTTGCTCGCGGTGGGTGCCGTCGGATTTGCGCACCTGAGTGGGATGGCGACGGACGATGCGAGCACGCTGCAGGTCCTGCTCGGTCCAGGGATCATCGATGCACGCGGGCTTCTGCTCGGCAGCATGATCCTGGGCGCCGTGGGTGTCCTCGACGACGTGACGACGACGCAGGCGTCCGCGATCGCGGAGTTACACGAGGCCAACCCGAGCCTGTCACGCCAGGAGTTGTTTCGGCGGGGGATGAACGTGGGCCGTGACCACATCGCCGCCACGACGAACACGTTGCTGCTGGCCTACGCGGGCACGGCGCTTCCGCTGATCCTGATCCTGGCGGCGCAGCAGCAGCCAACGGGGATCCTCGTGTCGTTCGACGCGCTGGCGACCGAGGTGGTGCGCACGGTCGTGGGGAGCATCGGCATCGTGGCGGCCGTACCGGTAACGACGGCGCTGGCGGCCGCGGTCGCCGGAGGCGCGCGGGCGCGGGCTCGATAGCAGCCCACGTCGCCGAGGCTCGTCCGGAGGCGGCTACCATGCACCGGCCGCGTTGCGCCCTGGAAGGCTGCGCGTGAAGGGACTCCTGCATGGCTGGACGAGTCGAAGGCAAAGTGGCGCTCGTGATGGGCGGCGGGCAGACGCCCGGCGACACCATCGGGAACGGGCGGGCGACGGCGCTGCTGCTTGCCCGGGAGGGGGCCCGGGTCTTCGTGGTCGACCTCGAAGGCGACCGGGCGGCCGCGACCTGTGCTGAGATCCGGCAGGCCGGCGGTCAGGCTGAGTCATTCGCGGCAGACGTGCGGAACGAGGCGGACGTCCAGGCAGCGGTGGCGAGCTGTGTGAAGGCGTTCGGACGCCTCGACCTGCTGCACAACAACATCGGCGGCGGCCTGTCGCTGGGCGACGAGACCGCCGTGAAGATGAGAGTGGAGGCGTGGGACCGGGTGTTCGAGGTGAACCTGCGCGGGATGTGGCTGGCCTGCAAATGGGCGATCCCCGTGATGCAGCAGCAGGGCGGCGGCTCGATCGTGAACATCTCGTCGGCGGCAGCGCACCACAAGTACCCACGTGTTGGTTACAAGACGACGAAAGTCGCGGTGATCGGCCTCACGGAGTACCTCGCGGCAGAACACGCAGCCGACATGATCCGCGTGAACACGATCCTCCCGGGGCTGATGGAGACGCCGATGGCGATTGAGCCGCGGGTCGCAGAAGGCGTGGCGCGCGAGATTGTGATCGCGGAACGCAACCGGCACGTGCCGCTGGGCAAGAAGATGGGGTCGGGGTGGGACGTAGCGTACGCCGCGCTGTTCCTGCACTCCGACGAAGCGCGTTTCATCAGTGGTGTGGCGCTGCCGGTGGACGGCGCGATGCTGGTCTCTGGCTGATCCACCGAGCAGGCGTGCGACCGAGGAGGTCTCGATGTCCCGACAGACGAAGTACACCCCTGACCAACTGACGCCCGAACAGCGCGAGCAGTACGACGTCTTCCTGAAGACGCGGAAGGCGCGCGCGGACGGCATGATGGGCGGCCCGTTTGACCCGTGGATCCTGAACGCCGAGTTGTTCCACCGGCTCTACGCACTCGCTGGGATGCTGTGGAACCGCACTTCGCTGGACCGCGGGCTTGTCGAGCTGGCGATCTCGATCACGGGGCGCGTGTGGGAGGCGAATGTCGAGTGGGCGGCGCACGCGCCGCGTGCCGTGGAGTACGGGATCCCGCAGGACGTGATGGACACGATCCTCAAGGGCGAGCGGCCCGTGCAGGCCTCGCCGGAGCAGTTGCTGATGTATGACGTCTGCATGGCATTGCTGGTGGGACACCTGCTGCCGAAGCCGCTGTACGACCGCGCAGTGGCGACGTGGGGTGAGCGAGGCGTCGTGGAGATCACCGCCGTCATCGGCTTCTACGCGTTGACCTCGATGTCGCTCAACGCGTTCGAGGTCGAGGTAGGGCCTGGGCAGGTCACGCCGTTCCCGCGGCAGGACTAGGCCGCACGGCGCTAGCCCGTCCTGAAGTCCTCGAGCCGCCGTCGCTGCTGCCCCTCGGCGTCGAAGTTCGAAGGGTGGAGCCACGCCTCGAACGCCGCGCGGAGCGCAGGCCACTCACTGTCGAGGATCGAGAGCCAGGTCGTGTCGCGGTTGTGGCCCTTCACCACCTGGAGTTGGCGGAAGATGCCCTCGAACTTAAAGCCGAGGCGTTCGGCAGCGTCCCACGAGGGCGCGTTGTGACTGTTGCACTTCCACTCGTAGCGCCGGTAGCCGCACTCCTCGAACACGCGGCGCATCATGAGGTACATCGCCTCGGTTGATGCGGGCGTCCGTTGAAGCAGCGGCGAGTACGCGAGGTGCCCCACCTCGATGACGCCGTGCCTCGGATCGTCGCGGATGTAGGCAGCGACCCCGACAGCGCGCCCGGTCGCCACATCGAGGATGGCGAAGAACGACTGGTCCGGCGCCGCTGCGGCATCCGCAAGCCAGGCGCGGTGGGCCGCGGGCGACTCGAAGGGGCCGTACGGCAGGTACGTCCACATCCGCCCCTCAACATCTCCTGCACAGGCGGCGATCAGGTCTTCCGCGTGATGGGCGACGTTGAGGGGTTCGAGGCGGCAGTAGCGGCCCGCCATCGCAGTACGCGCCGGGCTGACGCTCGGAGTCCATCCCTCGACTGGCCCACCGATGGGTTGCCCGAGATGGTTGTGGTGTGAGGCGGGTGGTGGCGTGTGCGGCATCGGCTCGTCCTCGTGCGCCGTCGACATGGTGGAGGGTGAGCGGGCGATGCTACCGAGTGGACGGCGGCGCGGCGAGGGGGTGCCGCCTATGGTGCGCGGAAGCCGTCGAGCAACGTAACGAACAGGCCCCGGGTGCGCGTGTCGAGCCGTTCATGCCGGACGGCGAGTTCCATGCCGAGCCCGTGCATGAAGGCGACGATCGTCTGGGCGGCGTCGCGGACGTCGAGATCCCCGCGGAAGGTGCCATCCTCGATGCCGGCGCGGACGCAGTCCTCGACCTCACGTCGGAGTGCATCAAGCCGCTCCATGCTGTGCTTGCCCAGTTCTGGGTCGCGCTCGGCGGAGGCCCAGTATTCCAGCCAGAAGCCCCATGGGAGAGTGCCGGGGCTGCTGGGCGCGAGGGACTCCTCGAACAGCGCGCACAGCCATCCGTCGTGCTGGTCGAGTGTGGGCCGTCGGGCGATGCGGGTGTGGAGCGCGGCTTCCGCGGAGGTGGCGACGTCCTTCAGGAGCGCCGTGCGGTTCGCGTAATAGTGGGTCAGCATCCCGGTGGTCGCGCCGATCCGGCGTGCGACGTTGCGGAGGGTGACGGCGCCCATCCCTTCCTCGGACACGCACGAGGCGACGGCACCGAGGATCTGCTGCCGTCGGTCGAGCGGCTGTTCGAGCATCGCGCAGGTCTCGCATATCGTGCCCGCGGCGTGCGCCCGGACCGGCGTCAGAGAGGTGTCAGGATCAGCATCTGGGTTCTATCAAATTCTTATTCACCCTGACGGCCTCGAACCTGACAATTCGACAGGGCCGGGAATCTGAGGAGGCGCCTTCTGGACGGCTAGCGAGGCGATAGAGTGCGGCGAGCCTGACGACTTGGGCTCGACTGGGTGGAGGGTGCGATGGCGACGCCATACCGAGTTGAGACTCTGGCGGAACTACGAGAAGACTCCCGGGCGCTGCTGCGTGGCGCCATCGATGTCCACGTCCACGCCTCGCCAGATCCGTATGCGGAACGGCGGATGGACGCGCGCGCGCTGGTGTATGCGGCGCGGGAGGCGGGCCTCGCGGCGGTGGTGTTGAAGAGCCACGAGTACCCGACGCAGGCACTGGCGTGGGCGCTCGACCAGGAGGTCCAGGGGATCAAGGTGCATGGCGCGATCGCCCTCGACCACGCGGTCGGCGGGCTGAACCCGGACGCGCTGGAGGCGGCGCTCCGGATCGGGACGCGCGTGGTGTGGTGGCCGACCTTCGACACCGCGTGGTCGCGTGACACGTTCGGGCGATGGCACGCGAAAGCGGAGGCGATCCGCGTCCTCGACGAACAGGGAGCCCTCGTCCCGGTGTGCCACACGCTGCTCGACCTGATGGTGGAGCACGGGGCGACGCTGTGCAGCGGGCACCTCGACCCGACGGAGACCCTGGCGCTGGTGACGGAGTCGAGGCGGCGCGGCGTCCGTTCGATCGTGTCGCACGCCACGTCGTTCCGGATCCCACTGGAGGTGCAAACGGCGCTGACCGAGCGCGGGGCGTTCATCGAGCAGTGTGCGGTGAACGCGTTCCGCGACGGGGGCGACGAGTACTTCGCTTCGGTCGCGGCGGACGTGCGCGCGGCGGGGCCGGAGCACGTGATCCTCTCGACGGACCTCGGACAGGCAGCGAACCCGGCGCCTCCGGTGGGCTTTGGCTCGTGGATCGAGCGGTTCATCGATGCCGGATTCACCACGGATGCGATGAAGCGGATGGTGCAGCAGAACCCCGCGGCAGCCCTCGGTTAACACGTCCGGCGCGCGTGCTATCGTCCCGGCCGTGAACATCCTCATCATCCCCGGCGTCACGATGCCCACCGTGGGCGAGCCACTGCTCGCGCGCATCCGAGAGGCTGCGGGGCCTGACACCAACATCCGCATCGCGGACACACCGGGCGAGGCGATCGAGGCGATGGAGGATGTCGAGGTGGTCCTCGGCGTGATCACGCCGGCGATGTTCGCGCGCGCTCGGAAGTTGCGATGGGTGCACGCGATTACGTCGGGGGCGGACGCGTACCTGTTTCCGGAGATGGTGGCCAGCGATGTCCTGCTGTCCGGGGACAAGGGGATGGTGGGCCCGCATCTGGCGGACCACACGTTCGCCCACCTGCTCGCGCTGACGCGGCGTCTGGCCCGTGCGGTCGTCGACGGGCCCTCGTCCTGGGAGCACCGCGTCGAGTACCGCTCCGAGGAGTTCGAGCTCGAGGGCTGCACGATGGGCATCGTGGGGTTCGGGGGGACGGGCCGCGCGATCGCGCGGCGCGCGGTTGGCTTCGGGATGCGGTGCATCGCCGTCGACTGTGACCCGGTGTCTCCGTCCGCGGAGGTCCCCGAAGTGTGGGGCAGCGATCGGCTCGACGAACTCTTCCGCACGGCTGACGTGGTGACCTCCGGGCTGCCGCTCACGCCGGACACGCGGGGGCTGTTCGGGAAGCGTGCGTTCGAGTTGATGAAGCCCACGGCGATCCTAGTGAACGTCACGCGGGGCGAGGTGGTGGACGCGGACGCGCTGGTGGCCGCGATCCACGCGAAGCAGATCGCAGGTGCCGGCCTCGATGTCGCGCCGGTCGAGCCGCTGCCGGCCGATCACCCGCTGTGGTCGGCGCCGAACGTGATCATGACGCCGCACACGGCGGGGGCGAGCCAGTTCCGGATCCCGCGCAACATGGACCGCTTCTGCCGCAACCTCGCGCACTACCGCGCGGGTGAGCCACTCGAAGGCTTGATCAACAAGGCGCGCGGGTTCTAGCCCGGATGGCGAGCGAGCCGACTCCTGAGCAGATCGCGTCCGGCGAGTTTGTCCGTGTCGGCGGGGCGGCGCTCCGTGAGCAGATGGCGCGGCTGTTCGTGTCGCTCGGCGTGTCCGAAGCACACGCGGCGATCACCTCGGACATCCTGGTGGCCTCGGACTTGCGCGGCGTGGACACGCACGGCGTGGTCACGGGGCTGCGGTACATGGATCAGATCGAGGCGGGGCTGATCGATCCGAGCGTGACGCCGCGGGTGCTGCGCGAGTCTGCCGGTTCGGCGGTCATCTCGAACTCGGGGGGCCTCGGGGTGGTGGGGGCGCACCTCGCGATGCAGACGGCAATCGCGAAGGCGCAGGCCACCGGCATCGGGCAGGCCGGGGTCGTCGAGGGCCGTCACATCGGGATGGTCGGGTACTACCCGATGATGGCGGCGGCGCAGGACATGATCGGCATGGCGGTCACGAACGCGAACCGCAGCGTGCGCCCGGCGCGCGGCGCGGACCCGCGCTTTGGCACGAACCCGATCGCCTTCGCAGCACCGGCCGGCGAGGAG
>SCVR01000091.1 GCA_004296805.1 Dehalococcoidia bacterium | reverse complement strand
TGCCACCGGCCAGCGCCATACGAGCGTGCGAGTTCGACGAGTTCGCGGTCGGCCCGGAGCAGACCGTCCGTGGTCGCAACGACGATCGGGAAGAAGCCCATCAGCGCGACGACGAGCACCTTCGGGAACATGCCGAAGCCGAACCACACCACGAGCAACGGCGCGATGACGACGAGTGGGACGTTCTGCGATATCAGGAGTAGCGGGTACACGGCACGCCTCACCGGTGTCGACCACGCGAGGATGGCCGCGCATCCCGCGCCGACCACGGCGGACAGCGCCAGACCCACGGCCGCCTCGCTGGTGGTGGTCCGCAGGTGGCCCGGCAGCGTGCCGCGCACCTCCATGAAGGCGCGGGCGATCCGGCTGGGCGCGGGGACGAGGTAGGGCGCGACATCGAGTGCGCGGACAGTCACTTCCCACGCGGCGAGGATCGCCACCAGCAGCAGGGCTGCCGGGGCGTAGTCGCGCGTGGTGCGACGGAGCCAGCGTGACGGGCGCGCCATCGAGGCCTAGCGGAACTTCGCTGTGAGCGAGGCCATCGTCGGCGGATCGGACAGGCGGCTCTGCTGGAACTTGGCGATCGTGACCACGCTCTCCGCGCCCGCCACGAGCGTGGCGTCGTGGATGCGGCGAGCGAGTTCCCAGATCAGGTCCGGGTCACCCTCGACAGTGGTGCCGAGTGCGTGGACTTCGAAGTGCAGGCCCGATCGCTGGATGACAGCGATGGCCGCCTCCACGTGGGCGTAGCGTTCCTCAGGCGTCCCCGTCGGGCGCGGCAGGACCTCGATGTCGAGGATCATGACGTCCCCCCTCTCGCGTTGCTGGCAGGCCGCGCTGGCCCGACCCCGCACGCGAGGGGGTGAAGAGGTGGCGACGTCCGATGGGGCACGCGAGCCCGGTGGGCTCCGTCATCGTTCGCTCCGCTTCCCTACGCTCGCATAACCGAGGTCAGGTTCCAGGGGTGGTCCTTGCGGATCTCAGCCTTGCGGCCCCCCCAGCGGCTCACCGTGTGGTGAAGTTGGCCCGAACCTATCACGCCGCGCCCGGCACCTCAATGGAGGTGTGGCGCGGCGTGGTCAGGGCAGTGGCGGTCAGATCTACGAGGCGGTGGCCTCGAGATACTTCTTCGGGTTGCCGATGAAGCGGTTACGGCAGCCCATGTCGTCGAACACGAGCCACTTGCCCTCGTGGTTCCACTTCATCTCTTTGCCCTCGGCGATCACCTTGGTGCACACCAGGCAGGTCTTGTCAGCCATGTCGAGAGTCCTCCATACGATGCGGAACGGATCTGGTGCGCTGCGTTCACCCTAGCGCCGCCACGTATGTTATTCCCGGTGGCAACTCCCCCCCGACCCCCCCTTCGAACTGTCCGGATCCGAAGCGTAGGATCGTCTCAGGCGCTCCCACGCCGTGAGGTCCCGTATGAACCGTCCGACCACGCTTCGCCTTGCCGGTACCAACCCCGCCGGGCTCTCCGCCATGCCACAGGAGCCGTGGACGGCGCGACTGGCCGCACTCCTGTCGTTGGTGAATGGGCTGTTGGCCCTCGGTGTCCCCACCGTGATGCGTTTGCCCCGCCGGCCGAGCCTGCTCGGCGACGCCCTCCCCTTTGGGCTGCACCAGACCAGCCGCCCGCTGTCAGCGGCCTTTGGCATGGTGCTGGTGTATCTCGCCTACCACCTCCTCCGTCGCCGCCATGTGGCCTGGTGGCTGGCGGTGGCCGCCGCTTCGGCCGCGCTGGTGGCTCACCTTCTGAAGCTGGGGACGGCGCCGCTCGCCCTCGGCCCGGCGCTCCTCCTGCTGCTCCTCTGGTCGAGCCGCCGGCAATTCACGGTCCGCAGCGAGCCGTGGAGCGTCGCGCAGGGCATCGGGCTGGCCATTGGCGTCGCCGTCCTGACGTTGGCCTATGGCGTCCTTGGCTTCGAGTACCTCGATCGGCGCGACTTCGGGATCGACTTCGCCTTCCGCGAGGCGTTGCGCCACACGCTGCGGCAGATGCTGCTGCTCGGGAACCCGGACCTCCACGCTGGCACGAGGTATGCGAGCTGGTTCCTGCACTCGCTGGACGCGGCCACCTTTGCGGGGGCCTCGCTGATCGCGTTCACCCTGGCGCTGCCGATCCGCTACCGGCATCGGACGCTGCCGCACGAGCGCGCCGAGGTGCGGGCGCTGCTGGAGGAGCACGGCGGGACATCGCTGGACGTCTTCAAGACCTGGCCGGACAAGGCCTACCTCTTCGACCGCTCCCGCCGCGGGGTCATCGCGTACAGCGTGTCGGCCGGCTGTGCCGTGGCCCTCGGCAGTCCCATCGGCGAGCCTGCTGCCGCGGAGGCCGCCCTGGACGACTTCCTCGCGCTATGTGGGGACAACGGCTGGCTCCCGGCCTTCCACCAGGTGACGCCCTCGATGTTGCCCGTCTTCCGCGCCCGCGGGCTCGAGGCGTTGAAGGTCGGCGAGGAAGCATCGGTCGATCTCGGCCGATTCGCCTCGGAGACTGCAAATACCAAGTGGTTTCGCTACCTGCGCCGGCGCTTCGAACGCGAGGGCTATGCGCTCGAACGGGTCGAACCGCCCCTGAGCCCGCATCTCGTCGAGGAGTTGGAGGCCATCTCGGACGCCTGGCTGACGATCCCCGGGCGGAGGGAGCGAGGGTTCACCCTTGGCCAGTGGGGGCGGGAGTACATCCGCACGTCCCCGGTGTACGTGGTCCGCGGCCGTGACGGCGTGGCAACCGCGTTCGCCAACGTGGTGCCGTCCTACCGCGAAGGCGAGGCGACCGTCGACCTGATGCGCCACCGTCCGGACGTGGTGAATGGGACGATGGATTTCCTGTTCACCGCGATGATGCTGGACCTGCACGAGCGAGGGTTCCGATGGTTCAGCGAAGGGCTTGCCCCCTTCGCGGGCGTGGGCGAGTCGCCTGATTCCTCCATCGAGGAGCGCGCCGTGCATGAGTTGTTCGAGCGGCTGAACCGGCTCTTTTCCTACCGCGGGCTGCGCGCCTACAAGGAGAAGTTTGAACCGGAGTGGGAAGGCCGCTTCCTCATCTACAAAGATGGCCCGATCGGGCTGGCCCGCATCTCCTTCGCGCTGACCCGACTGACGGCAGACCGGTGACCGAGAGCGTCCGCAAGCGCAGGGCCTTGCCGTGGCTGGTGGGTGTGGTCGCGGTCGCGGGGACGGCCGCCGTAATCTCCAATGTCCGCGGGCTAGGCGAGTTGCTGGGCCAGACC
Organism: Dehalococcoidia bacterium; assembly: GCA_004296805.1. GTDB lineage: Bacteria > Chloroflexota > Dehalococcoidia > UBA2979 > UBA2979 > SURF-43. The sequence continues at coordinate 9,010 of SCVR01000091.1, read as the reverse complement.
GACTGGACACGAGTCGTGCCCGCGCTCTTGCTTACGGGCCTGTCATACGCCTGCATCAGCGCCGGACTCGTCTCTCTTGGCCGCGCGGTCGGCGTCTCCGCCCCGCGCTGGCCGATGATGCGGATCGCCTTCATCTCGGTCGCGGTGAACCAGTTGATCTCGTTCGGGGGCGTCGCCGGCTACTCCCTGCGTGCCGTCCTGTCGAAGCGTTACGGCGTGACGACCGGCGACGCGCTGGCGATGTCGCTCGTGCACTCGTACCTCAACAACCTGGCGATGTTCTTCCTGCTCGGCCTCGGCCTGCTGCAACTCGTGCGTGACCCGGCCACCGACGAGGCGTGGCGGCGCACGCTCGAGGCCGGTGGGATGCTGGTGGTCGCCTTCCTCGTGGTCTCGACGGTTGCGATGTTCAGCGGGCGGCTGCGGGGCGCCCTCGTGCACGGTTCGGCGCGTCTCGCTGCAAGGTTGTTCCCTACTCGGTGGAGCGACCCGATCGAGTTTTCGCTACGTGATCTGGACATTGCGCTCGGACGGACGGCGACGGCCCTGCGACATGATCCCGCGGCTGCGTGGTGGCCATGCGTGTTCTTGCTCCTCGATTGGCTGGCGGCGTTCGCGGTGCTGTGGCTCTGTCTGGACGCCGTGGGCGAGCCGGTTGCGATCGGGGTGCTGCTGGGTGGCTTTTCCATTGGCGTGGTGGCGGGATTCGCCTCGCTGGTGCCGGGTGGCCTGGGTGTCCAGGACGGGTCGCTCGCGGCCGTCCTGGCGCTGCAGGGGATCCCGGTCGACCGCGCAGTACTCGGGACGCTGCTCTTCCGCCTGGTCTACTACGTGGTGCCGTTCCTCACGACGCTCCCGGTATACGCCTCCTTCCTGCGCCAACAGGAGGTCGAGGCGGGCCTGAAGGGCTAGCGCTCGGCAGCGGTGGCGTCCGGCCAGCGGTACACGTTGAACGCCCACTGCGTGAGTGCCCACGCGTCACCGGAGCGGTTCCCGTCGTTGAGCAGCACGACGAAGACTCGATGGCCGTCCTTCACGCGTGAGGTGACGATGGTGTTGCCGGCAGTGCGCGTGTAGCCGGTCTTGAGGCCGTCCACGCCCGGATATCCGAACAGCGGGTTGAGCGTGTACATCGTGATGGCGCGGTCGCCCTGCGCTGTGTAGACACCCTTCGCCACGACATCCCGGAGTTCTGGGAAGGACATGTAGTAGCGCGACAGGATCGCGAGGTCATACGCGCTCGTGCGGTGGTCAAACCCGTTCAGGCCATGCGGGTTGGCCCAGTTCGTGTCGGACAATCCGAGGCGGCGTGAGAGGTCGTTCATCTCGCGAACGAAGCCCTCGTCCGAGCCCGCGAGCGCGCGTCCGATGGCGAGCGCAGCGTCGTTGCCGGACGGCATCATGAGGCCGTGCAGGAGGTCGCGGATCGTGAAGCGATCACCGGGGATCAGCCCCATCACCGTGCTGCCGCGCATTGTCCGGCTGTCGACGTCCACGACGACCTCCCGGTCGAGGTCGCCACGCTCGGCCGCGAGGATCGCGGTTGCGATCTTCGTGAGGCTTGCCGGCGGTACCTGCCGGTGGGCGTCTTTCTCGTAGAGGATGGCACCCGAGGCCTCGTCCATGACGATCGCGCCGAGCGCCCCGATGGTCGGCGCCGCAGTGGCACCCTCGCGCAGGGCAGGTGCCCCGGACCAGAACGACGGCAACGGCCTCCCCGGCGCGGTTACCGCGACGAACGCCGCGGTGGTTGTGGGATCTTCGGTCGCCGCTGCTGAGGTCGATGGGGGAATCGTCGCGCCGGTCGTCATGGGGGCAGGCGTCGTGCGGCGTGCGCCACACGCGCTGACGGCCGCGAACAGCACGAGGACCATCAGGAGTCCGGGCCAGGCGGGCAGGCGTCTGCGCATGTTCGGTGGGCCTCGGAGACGGTCGCGGGCTCGCGTTCGATGGGGAGGATAACAACCCAGGCGCGGGCGATGCACAGAATCTGCCAACACCGGCTCCGGTATGCTGAGCGTGCCTCGATTGCCTGGGGGAACGGCAGTTTGAGGTGGAGGCGGATGACCCATCGCGCCCTGTGGCCCCTGATGGCGGCGGGGGCGCTGCTGATCGCCTGTTCAGGCGGTCGAGCGCTGGAGACCGCTACGCCCGCTCCGCCGACCAGTCCGACCTCAATCCCGGCATCGACCTCCTCCCCGACTCCAGCCACTCCCACGGTGACTGCGGGCGCGGTTGCGACTGTCATCGCCGTAACGACACCGACCACTCCGAACACCAACGCGGTAACGGTCGCGGCGCCGCTCGACCTCACCAGGATCGCGATTCCGCCGGGGAATGGCGCGCTCATCGTGGTCGACCCGGGCCATGGCGGTGACGAGATCGGCGCGGCCTCCAACGGGATCGTGGAGAAGGACTCCAACCTCGAAATGGCGCGGCGCGTCCAGCGACTGCTCACCGAGTCGGGGTATCGAGTCATCATGACGCGAGTGGACGGCGGTCGTGCGGTCGGGGGGATCGATGGCCCCGGGCAGCCGCAGGGGTTCAGTGCCCAGCGGCGCGACCTCCAGGCCCGCATCGATGTCGCGAACGCTGCAAACGCCGCGCTCTTCGTCTCCCTCCACTCGAACGGCCTGAACGATCCGTCCGCGAACGGCATCGAGACCTACTACAACTCGCAGCGGCCATTCTCAGCCCAGAGCAGGGTGCTCGCCGAGACCATCCAGTCGACCGTGATCTCCGAGATGTCGCGCACGGGCTACCGCGTGCGCGACCGAGGCGCGCTTGACGACTCCTGCCTGCGGGCGTTCCAGGGCCAGTGTTTTCCGCTCTTCGTCCTGGGCCCGCCGAGGATCACCACCCGTGACGAGATCCATCGGCGGGGAGGCGACCCGGCCGCCCTCGGTTTCACGGACGGACAGGACGCCATCGCTAGCCGCGCAACACTGATGCCGGGAGTTTTGGTGGAATTGCTGTTCACCAGCAATTATGAGGACTCTCGACTCCTGTCAGATGACACCGCTCGTGAGACGATGGCCAGAGGCGTCGTCCTCGGGATTGCGCGCTACCTCACGGAGAACCCTCGATGATCCTCAGTCGTCGCGGCCCAGCGTTCGCCCTCTCGCTCATGGCCGCGCTGGTCGTCGGGTGCCGCGGCGAGGCGCCCACGGCGATGCCGGTTGCCCCTCGGGAGATGCCCGCGCAGACCGCGTACATGGGCGTGATCGCGACACCTGCTCCGGTCGCTGCCTCCGCCGTCCCCAGCGTCCCGTCCGTGGTAGCCGCAGATGCCTCGCTGGTCGCCGCCGCCTACCCGGAGGCGCTTGAGCAGGCACGTGCTGCGTCTGCTGCTGTCGAGGCCGTGACACTGGTCCCGAGTCCGTCCCCCGCACGAGCCGCAGCACCCGCAGTGCAGCCGATCCCCCGTGTCGTCGGTGCGCGTGCGCGGGTCATTGACCGTGGCCCCACTACCGAAAAGCGAGTCGCGCTCACCTTCGACGCCGGTGCGGACCGTGGCTATGCCGAGCAGATCCTCAACACACTGCGGGCTGCGAACGTGCGGGCCTCGTTCGGCATGACCGGCCAGTGGGCGGAGGCGAACCCGGACCTGCTGCGGCGCATGGTTGCCGAGGGGCACCAGCTCATCAACCACACGCAGAGCCATGACTCGTTTACCGGTTTCTCGACTGGCCGGGCGCCAAAGCCCGCGGCAGCGCGCGCCCGCGAACTCCAGCTGACGGAGGAAGCAGTGCAGCGCATTGGTGGGGTCAGTACAAAGCCGTACTTCCGCCCGCCCTATGGCGATTTGGATGCCACCGTCAGCGAAGACGTATACGCCCAGGGCTACGAAGTGGTCGCGATGTGGACGGTGGACTCGCAGGGGTGGAATGGACTCTCCCGTGCTGGCATCGAAACGCGATGCCTGCGAGCGGCCGCTCCGGGGGCCGTCTATGTCTTCCACGTCGGTTCGTCGTCGCAGGACGGCCCTGCGCTTGCCGGCATCATTGAGGGCTTGCGCGGGCAGGGCTACCAGATGGGCACGCTCGACTGGCTGCTGCGCACGTAACAACCGGCTGCGCTGCCGCAGCCGCGGCGTACGCTGATCGTATGCTCCGCCACTGGCCCCTGACACTCTCGACGCTGTTCGTCGTACTCCTCGCGAGCGCATGTGGCGGCAGGACAGCCATCGCGCCGGGCGCCGAGCCGCCTGCGGCTGCGCGCACTCCGACGCCGCAGCGAGGCATCACGCCGACCCATCGCGACCTCCAGTATGCGGACGGTGCGCGCACCCTCGATCTCTATCTCCCCCAGCGCGGGTCGCCTGCGCCGGTTGTCGTCTGGCTGCACGGGGGGTCATGGGTGGCGGGGGACAAGAACCCGGTCGCGCCAGTCCTGTTCGACCTGCACGCCCGAGGGTTCGCGATCGCTGCGGTGAACTACCGGTTGACCGGACTGTCGACGTACCCGGCTCCCCTCGATGATGTGAAGGGTTCGATCCGCTGGCTTCGCGCCCACGCAGGCGAGTACGACCTCGATCCCGCCCGGGTCTACCTCGTCGGGTTCTCGGCGGGCGGCCATCTCGCCTCGCTGGCCGCGCTGACGTCAGGCAATCCCGCACTCGAGGGTGACGTCGGGGGCAACCTCGACCAGTCGAGCGCGGTCTCGGGCGTGGTGGTCTATGCCGCACCGAGCGACATCGGAAGGTTGGCTGGTGACTGCACCGGGTGCGAGGTCTCCGCGCAGTTCCAGGCCCTGGGGTGCTCGTTCCTGCTCTGCGGCGACCGTGCCCGGATCGCCAGCCCGCTGACCTACGTGAGGAAGGGCGCCCCGCCGTTCCTCATCCTGCACGGAGACGCCGATCGCGTGGTCCCCATCGAACAGTCGAGGCTCCTCGATGCGTCGTTGCGCGGTGCCGGAGTCTCGTCACGCCTCCTCGTCGTCACTGGTGCGGAGCACGGCCTGCTCGACGCTGCGGCGAGCGATGCGACGCGCGAGTTCCTCACTGGCCTCGCGGCCCTCAAGCGTTAGAGGACACGAAACCGCCCGCGCTTGAGGGGAGCGCGGGCGGCTGGGAAAGACTGCGGTTGCGCCGGCTAGAGCGTGCGCACCGACTTCGCAAAGAGGCCAAAGGCGACCGCCAGCAGCGTTACGGAGAGCCCCATCACGCCGAGTGCCGTCTGGGCGTTGGTGAACTGCGCCAGCGTGCCGCCGAACAGGCTGCCCAGCGGCAGCAGGCCCTGGTTCAGCATGAAGATGCCCATGACGCGCCCGCGGAACTCGTCCGGGGTCGTCAGCTGCATCACGGTCTGGTTCGTGGTCATAAAGACCATCTGGCAGGCACCGGCCACGACCAGCAGGACGATCGCGAGCGGGTAACTGTTGACGATCGAGACGGACGCCGCGAAGGCCATCAGCGTGATGCCGAATGCGAAGATCGCCGCCATCAGTAACAGGCCCTTGCGCTGGATGTCGCCCAGCGTCGCCAGCAGCAGCGTCGAGGCCACCGCGCCGATGCCCGGCGCGGACATCAGGACGCCGAAGCCGCCTGCGCCCTTGCCCAGGTTCTCCTTCGCCACGATCGGCAGGAGGGAGACGTAGGGAAGCGCGATGACGACCGGGACGAGCGCCATCGTCATCTGCGTGCGGAGTGTCGGGTGGTGCCAGACGTACTTGGCACCCTCGGCCAGTCCACCTCGCATCGAGCGATTGGTGGCGGTCTGGAACTTTGGCAGAGCCAACTGCACGATGGTGATCGAGACGCCGATGTACATCGCGGACTGGACGAAGAAGTTCTCGCCCGGCCCCATCTTGGCGATCATGATGCCGGCGAGCGTCGGCCCCACGATGCGCGTCACGTTGAACGCCGCGGAGTTCAGCGCCATCGCGTTCATCATGTCTTCGCGTGGTACGAGGTTCGGGACGATCGACTGCCGGACCGGCATGTTGAACGCCCAGCCGACGCCGGACAGCAGCGTGAACGCGAAGATATGCCACACGTGCACATGTCCGGTCACGATCAAGGTCGCGAAGACGACCGAGATGGCCACCATGAACATCTGGGTGGTCAGCATCAGTTTCTTCTTGTCGTACCGGTCGGCAGCGACGCCGCCCACCGGCCCGAGGACCAGCAGCGGGAGCGAGCGGAACCCGTTCACGGCGCCAAGCAAGAACGCCGACCCGGTCATGTCGTAGGTCAGCCAGCCGAGTGAGGTCTGCTGAATCCACTGGCCGGAGGAGGAGAACAACGTCCCGATCCAGATCAGCCGGTAGTTGCGGTGGCGGAGCGACCGGAACGTGGCGAATCGGCCGTTGCCCTGAGCGACCGCGCGATCAGCCTGGGGCGGGGTGATCAGAGGCGCGGTCGCAGTGGCGGGATCTACGCCTCGAGCTTCGATTGCCATGTGGCTCGCCTTCAACGCCCCTCAACGTCATTCGGTATGGACTTACTCTGCCTCACTCTGCCGTTCACGTCAAGGTTGTATTGGTGCGAATGCACCGGGAACCAAGAAGCCCGCCAAACTGGCGGGCTTCGAAGCGTCGGGCGAGCGGGCAGCGCGCTAGCGGCGACCGGCGTTCACCCCGTACGGGTTGTTGATGGCGGCCTGCTTCGCGGCGTCGTCCGGGCAGAGGACGGACTTCTCGCGGAACTTCACGCCGCCCTTGATGACGTAGGTGCCGCAGACCGCGCACTTGCCCTCAACGCCGTTTTCGCCCCACTTGAAGCCGTCCGTGCGGGGCCGCAGCTCTGGTGGGATGTAGCCACCGGCCACGGGCGCCGCCTCGGTCGCCGCAGCCGCTGCAGCCGGCTCCTTCTTCGCGGTGGTCGCAGCGATAGCGACGTTGCCGACGCGCGCTCGGGCGGCGGCTTTGTCCGCGTACCAGAGCGAGTTGATCTCGATGAACTTGCGCTGGTCGGCGGGGACGTCGGACTCCGGGAAGATGGCGTTGACGGGGCAGGCTGGCTGGCATGCCCCGCAGTCGATGCAGTCCGTCGGGTTGATGTAGAGCATGCCGTCGGTGCCGGGGTCGAAGTGGATGCAGTCCACCGGGCAGACCGAGACGCACGCCTGGTCCTGGGTGCCGATGCAGGCCTCGGTGATCACGAATGCCACAGGTCGCCTCCCACCGTGCGATCGCACCCGTTGAGGGTGTGTGCCCTCGCGATCCTAGCCACGCTCGCCGGGGCCGTCGAGGTGCCGGAAGGCCCCGGGCGGTTAGACGCGTACCTACGGTATGCTCCGCGTGCCTGGGGGCCGCGAGCCGCTGCCGCGGACCCCATCAACAGGCTGGAGGCCCCGGTGACTGAGTTTGTCAATTGGCTCTACCGAGTCGGGGTGTATGGGTTTGCCCTTGCCGGCATCATCGGCGGCCTGTTCTGGCTCAGCCGCGCCGACGAAGACGGGCGTCGCTGGGTCGCGAAGGCACGGAACAACTACTACGGCTACTGGCTCGTGGCCGTGGCCTTCATCGCCCAGTTCATCTCAGTCGGCTCGCAGAACTACATGATCGGCTCGTTCACGCGCCCGATGACCGAGGAGCTCGATTGGACGCGCTCCGAGTTTGTGCTCGCGCGCAGCATCGGGCAGTTCATCATGGCGTTCACCGGATTCTTCATCGGTGGCTACGTCGACAAGCATGGTGGCGCCCGCCTGATGCGTGTCGGCGCGTTCGTCCTGGCGGGCGCGACGTTCATGTGCGGGTACGTGCAGGAACTCTGGCAGTGGTGGGTGCTGAACGGCCTGGTGGTGACCTCCGGCGCGGCGATGATCGGCAATCTCGTCGTCAACGTCACCCTGTCGAAGTGGTTTGTCGAGAAGCGAGGTCGAGTCGCCTCGTTCGCCGCCATGGGCGTTTCCTATGCTGGCGTGGCCCTGACTCCGCTTTCCGCGACACTCGTTGACGCCGTTGGCTGGCGTACGGCCTGGCATGTCCTTGCTGTGGGCGTCCTCGCGGTGATCTTCCCGCTCTCGTTCGCGATGCGACGTGCACCTGAGGACCACGGGATGCATCCGGATGGCAAGACGAAGGAGCAGGTGGCAGCAGGTGGTGGTCGCGCGGCCGCCGTGGACTTCGCGCTGTCGTTCACGCGTCAGCAGGCGCTGCGCACGCGTTCCTTCTACCTCATCGTCTTCGGGTTTGGGCTGGGGGCGTTGTCCATCGGCGTGATGCTGGTGCAGACGGTGCCGTTCATGGAGGACGCCGGCTATAGCCGGAAGGTCGGCGCGGGGATGATCCTCCTGACCTCCGTGCCCTCGTTGCTCTCCAAGCCGGTGTGGGGATGGCTGATCGACTACGCGAGTGCTCAGCGACTGTCGCTCATTGGGTTCACGATCAACGCCATCTCACTGGTGGTAATTGTGTTCTCTGTCCGGAACCATGCGGATGTTGCGGTGGTGGCCGGGTTCTTCATGCTCGGGTTGGGCTGGGGTGGTCTGATCCCGCTGCAGGAGGTGGTCTGGGCGTCTTACTTCGGGCGGCGCTACCTCGGTGCGGTCCGGAGTGCGGGCCTGCCGTTCGCCCTCATCATCGGGGCGAGCTCGCCCTTCTTGACCTCGTACTACTTCGACAGGGTCGGGAACTACGACGGCGCCTTCCTGATCGTCGCTGCCCTCGCCGTCGTGGCGATCGTGCTGGTCTCACTGGCACGACAGCCGAAGGGCCGGACCGAGGCCGTCCCCGCCGAGGTGGCTGCCGCCCGCTAGGGCGTCCCGCTACCCCTGCCCGATCAACCTCAGCGCGATCGCCTCGGCAAGGGCGCCACGACGCAGTTCCTGTAGGTCCTGGCTCTCGTCCGGTCCGTGGATACGGCTGAGCGGCTCGCCCACGCCGGTCAGCAGGATCGACGCTCTCGGCTGTGCCTCTGCGAGCGCGGCCACGAGGGGGATCGATCCGCCCACGCCGATGTCGACTGGCTCTTGCCCCCACGCCTCGCGGAGCCCCGTGCGGAACGCCTCGGCGGCCGCGCCGGAGTTGTCGAGGCGGAACGGCGAAGACATCGAACCACGCGTCA
>SCVR01000090.1 GCA_004296805.1 Dehalococcoidia bacterium | reverse complement strand
TGCACCTGACGTTCGCTCTTGTGCAGACCGTGGACGACCTGTTCACCTGCCCACAAATCGAGGCGCGAGAGTTCATGCGCACGATCCCCGGCCCGCGCGGCTTCGATGTCCGCGTGCCGGGACGTCCGTTCCGCCTCGAAGGCGGGCCAGCGGAGGCCGACCGCCCGTGGTCCGAGGATCCCGGCGAGCACACGATCGAGGTCCTGCACGAATGGCTTGGCGCGCCGAGCGAGTAGAGCGCGAGTAGGGGGCTGCTATGACGACTGAACGGAAGAGCGGGGAGCGGAAGATCACCGCGTTCCTCGGTAACCCGGACCGTCCGGATATCGGCAACGCAATCCATTCCACGGATGGAGCGAAGGAGTACGGCTACCAGGCCGCCCTCGTCGGTGGGGCGACGGTGTGGGGCTGGGCCTCCCCTGCGATCCTCGACGCCCTCGGCACGGGATGGCTGGACCACGGGTGGGTGGAGATCGCGTTCCGCCGGCCGACGTATCCCGGCGACGAATTGACGATCGCGGTGACGCCGGAGGCCGACCACTGGCTGCTCCGGATCACGGGGCAGGACGGGCACGACCGCATCTCGGGTGAACTCGGCCTGGGCGACGCGCCGTGGCTGGGCGAACTGACGAAGACACCGTTCCGGCCTGCCGAGCCCGAGATGAAGCTGCACCCGACGCTGCTGCCGGAGATCGCGCCCGTCGGTCGCCAGTTAGCGCCCCTCGGGGGCTCGGAGGGCATCCGTGGTGCCGAGGAGTTCGTGCGGACGCATCAGGAAGCCGACCACGCGCTGTTCCGAGGCCCGAACGCCCGTCTGCACCCGGCGTGGGTGGCGGCCCGCCCAATCCGGGTGCTGCACCACTCCTACGACTACGGTCCGGCGATCCACGCGAAGAGCCACATCCAGTGGCTCGCGCCGGCCGTCGGCACGCCCGACATCGTCACCACGGCGACCTTCCACGAGACGTATGAGCGGAAGGGCCATCACTACGGGATCTTCGACTGCTCGACGTACGATGGCGCTAGCCGCGAACTGATCCGGCAGCGCCACACAACCGTGTTCGCCGTCGCGAAGCGCGGGTCGGCTGACGCACACCAGTAGGCAAGGACTCACCGGATGACCGGAGCACTCGACGGCACGCGTGTCCTCGATATCTCGACCACGACCGCGGGGGCGTGGTGCACACGCCTGCTCGCGGCGCTCGGTGCTGATGTCGTGGTCGTCGAAGGGCCATCCGGGCATCCGCTGCGTGCGATCGCTCCATTCGATGCCACGGGTAGCAGCATCCCTGCGGCGTACTGGCTGGCAGACAAGCGCTCCGTGACTCTCGACCTTGACACCCCCGATGGGCAGGCGACCGTCCGGCGTCTGGCGGCGCGGGTGGACATCCTGGTGTCCTCCTACCGGCCGTCGGAACTCGCTGCTCGAGGGCTGACGTACGCGGACATGGCCACACCCGCGCTTGTGATGGGGCATGTGACACCGCACGGCATGGACGGCCCGCTCGCCGAGGTGCCGGGGAACGACCTCACCGACGCGGCACGCAGCGGCTGGGCCTCAATCAACGGGAACCTCGGCCGCGAGCCGCTGAAGCCAGCGGCGTGGGGCGGATCGATGTGCTCGGGTGTCGCCGCGGCAGGTGCCATCGTGGCGGCCTTGTTCCACCGCGACCGTCACCCCGGCGAGGGCCAGGAGGTCGACGTCGGAGAGGTGGAAGTGCTCGCGGGTATGTTCGCGCCAGCGCTGCTGCGTTCGGTGTACGCGAACGAGCCGTATGGGCGCCGTGACTCCGCGGACTCGCTGGGTGGACCAGTCCCGGTGAAGGACGGCCACTTCGCCCTCACGCTCTCCCGCGCGCACTTCTGGCGCGACGCGATGAACCTGCTCGGCCTGACCGATCTCGCGGAAGATCCGCGCTGGGGGGCGTCGTTCTACCGGCAACAGCACCGCGACGAGTACTCGAAGCGGGTGACTGACGCGATGAGCGAGTGGAACAAGGCGGACCTGTTCGAAGAACTCGCGGTACGCCGTGTGGTCGCGGGGCCGGTGCTGACCATGGCCGAGCTCGCGGCGAACGAGCACCTGCGTGAGCGCGGGTTCTGGTTGAAGCCGGAGGACGACCCCGACTCACCGGAAATGCCCGGTACCCCGTTCAAGTTGAGCGACACGCCGCTGGCTCTTCACCACGCCGCGCCAAAGCCAGGCGCGCACACGGCCGAAGTCCTGCGCGAGATGGAGGCATCGTCATGACGCCACCACCGACGGCGGGGCCGTTGCACGGGACGCGCGGCATCGTGCTGACTCAGGCGTGGGCAGGCAACTGGTGCACGGCGCTCCTGGGCATGATGGGCGCGGACGTGATCCAGGTGGAGTTCCGCGGCCGCCTGGACTCGTGGCGCGGCGACTACAGCGCGCCGATCATGGCGGGTATCCGGGATCTGCCGACCGCCGAGTACTCGTGGAACTGCAACCCGCTCTACAACTCGGTCAGCCTGAACAAGCGATGCATCACGCTCGACCTCGGCACACCCGAAGGTGTCGGGGTGTTCCGCCGGCTCGTGGTGTACGCGGACTTTGTGGCGGAGAACTTCTCGCCGCGCGTCCTTGGCAACCTCGGGATCGACTACGACGCGCTGGCGAAGATCAAGCCAGACATCATCGTGGCGAGCCTCTCGGCGTACGGGCACGACGGGCCGTGGGCGAACATCCCCGGCATCGGCGGCACCATCGAGCCGACGGCGGGGCAGTCCGCGCTGCTGGGGTATGTCGACGGGCCACCGCTCAACTCCGGGCAGATGTATCCCGACCCGATCGCTGGCCTCTACGGCGTACTGGGCATCGTCTCCGCGTTGCACCACCGCGAACGCACGGGGCGCGGGCAGTACGTGGACCTGTCGATGCAGGAGTCGAACCTCAGCATCGTGGGTGACGCAGCCCTCGAATTCACGATGAACGGGACGCAGCGTCCTCGCCTGGCGAACCGGCACACGACGTTCGCGCCGCACGGGATCTTCGGGACGCTTGGAGACGACCGGTGGGTCGCTCTCGCCTGCGAGTCCGAGGCGCAGTGGTCAGCGCTGTGCGACGTGGCTCGCCACCCCGAGTGGCGTGCCGACCCGCGCTTCGTGACGAACGCCGCACGCAAGGCAAATGAGGACGCGCTGGAGGCAGTGATCTCCGCGTGGACCGCCGAGGCTGACCGCGACGACCTGGTGGCACGGTTGATCGGGGCCGGGGTGGTGGCCGCGCCGGTGCTGCACTCGCTGGAGGTCGCGCAGGACGCACACCTCCGCGCCCGCGGCGTCGTGCGCGAAGTGGAGCATCCGGAGGTCGGCGCACGCACGCAGTCGACGTTGCCGATGCACTTCAGCCGGACGCCGGCCAACATCGTGCGGCACGCGCCGCTGCAGGGGCAGCACACGTACGAGGTGCTCGATGAGTTGCTGGGGATGACGAGTGCCGAAGTGGACGAGTTGGTGCGCCTCGGCGTGTCGGGCACTGGCCCGCCGGACGGTGCCGATCTGGGGGCGATCTGATGGCATACGAATACATCCGCACGGAGCAGGCCGGGCGGGTGCGCCGCCTGATCCTCAACCGCCCGCAGGCGCGCAACGCGCAGAGCCGCCGGCTCACGGAGGAACTCGACGACGCGTTCCAGGCCGCAGAGGACGACCTCGGGACCGGTGTCGTTGTCCTGATGGGGGAGGGCGACCACTTCTCGGCCGGCCACGACCTCGGCACTCCGCAGGAGATGGCAGACCGCGAGGCGCGTCCACAGCAAGGGGGCTTGCGCGGCCGCTACGGGCGTTCGTACGACCTCAACATCGAGGCGAACCTGCGCTGGCGGAACCTTCGGAAGCCGACCATCGCAGCCGTGCAGGGCTACTGCATCTTCGCCGGGTGGGCGATCGCCTCGGCCTGCGACATCATCTTCGCGGCGGACGACGCGATGTTCCTGCCGGCGAACTTCCAGTACTTCTCGGTGCCGTGGGACCTCGGCTCACGCAAAGCGAAGGAAGTCCTGTTCGAGTCGCGCTTCCTCTCGGCTCAGGAGGTCCTCGACCTCGGATTCGTGAATCGCGTGATCCCCCGCGCCAACCTCGACGCTGAGGTGATGGCATACGCCGGACGCGTGGCGGAGAACGACCCGTTCCAATTGTGGATGACGAAGAAGGCGATCAACCAGGCCGAGGACGCCCAGGGCTTCACCACCCACATCCACGATGCCTTCAACCTGCACATGATGTCCTCGATCGGCGAAGGCGACCCGGACTACGCGCTGCGCAAGCCCGAGGGCCAGCGCCGCCGCCCGATGGTGCAGCGCGCGATGGAGAACTACGAGCACTACCGCCAGTCTGGTCAGGCGCAGCAGCAGTAAGCCGGAACGCAGACCAGCCGCCCGTGGGCGGCTGGTTGGGCGGACTCACTGCGAGGTGTCAGGCCCTCGCTCGTCGCTTAGGCGACGGGGGCGACGAACTTCGTGGGGACCTTCGAGGCGTTGTCGAAGAAGACCTGCAGGCTGGGGTTGTAACGGAAGAACATGTCCGCCTTGAAGCCGTCCTGCAGCTCGTTGCGATGGATCGGCTCGTCAAACCTCAGGTCGAGCGTGTTCAACGTCCAGTCCAGCGACGCGTGGCCGTTCTTCTTGATGTCGTCCAGCATGCCGCGCCAGACGTCCGGCTCCATGTCGATGACGAAGTCGGCGTCTCGGCGGGCGTTCTCGGTGACCTCGCGGATCTCGTGGATGTTCAGGACGTCGAAGTTCGCGCTGATGTGTTTGTCGCCGCACTTGAAGACGATGACGGCGTTGAGGCGACCGAACTTCCGGTATCCCGGGTCCTCCTTGGTGATGTCGGCGAGAGTCTGGAACCACTCGACGGACGGGAACTCGATGTCGGCCATGTCAGTCCTCTTTCGGTGCTGCCCGGGGGCAACGGCTGCTGGGATGCCTGCTTAGAAGTCGATCGGCGGGCCCGGGTCCTGGGCGGCGCTGAATGGAGTGAGTTTGTTGAGGTGCCGCATCGGCTCGGCCTCGGGGGTCCGTGCCATCTGGTCTTCGACCATGCGCTTGTACATCGGGTCAAGCGAACGGAGTGAGTCGAGGTCGGTGTGCGTCATCGCAAATGTCGAGAGCTGCCGCTTAATCGAGGCGGCCTGACAGACCTGGCACGCCGCCGGCTCGGCCTTCCCGGAGCGCACGAGCGCTTCGAAGGTGGCCCCGCAGGCGTCGCAGCGGTAGGTGAAGAGCGGCACGCGGTCCTCGAGTCTCGCTTAGGCCTGCGGCCGCGGCGGTGCTGCCATGCCGGAGAGCAGGAACTGGAACCCGCTCGTCAGCGACTTGCTGCGGTCCAGGTTGGCCTGCTTGCAGCGCGACAGGTACATCTTCACGAAGTCCTGCAGCATCTTGCGGACGACCTTCATGCCCTCGTCCATCCCGGCGACACTGCCGCCGAAGATGACCGCGAGCGCCTCGGTGAGGACGGGGTCGCGGAGGTCGCGGGCCTGCGAGAACTCAACGCCGTTCAGCCAGACCTGGAACCCAATGGCGAGTTCCGGCTTCTTGGAGATGGCGAAGCGGATGTGGTCCGCGGCGTATGCGGCCGCCCGCATGCGGTCCGGGATGAGACGCGCCGCCAACACGCGGTCGGCCTCGCTCGGTCCGTAGACGGCGAGGTAGCGCAGGATGGTGGTGTCCAGTGAGTTTCGCACGAACCACATGCCGAGCACGGTCTGTGACCAGCCGGCGTACGTCTCCATGATCGTGCGGTTCATGCCGCCCGGGCTCTCCAGCATCATGCCGCCGCCGTTGAGCATGCCGCGCTTGCGGTAGCCCTCGAACATGCGGGCGGCGTCGTACGTCGCGGTGGAAAGGAAAAGCTTCACCTCGTGGTAGCCGGGGCTGAGGTTCTGGAGCCAGCCCGAGACGACTTCGGTCTCCACGGAGGCGTGCTGCGAGAGTTCCGTGGCGACCTGGCAGATCGCGAGTTCGACGTCACCCGGCAGGTCATGCGCGGTCTCCCAGGGGACGTCGGTCGCGGTCGACCAGCGACGTGAGATGCCCTCCTCGTATAAGAGGCCGGCACAGTCAGCCCACTGCTCGTGCTTGTCCTGCAGGTAGTAGCCGCCAATGGAGCCTGCACCGGGCGCGGGATACGCCCCGCGCGGGAGGCGGTTGCGGAACGCGATGTGGTCAGGCACTTCGGCGTAGACGCCGACATTGAGGGCGTCCACCGTCATGCCGCCGCCGAACGGCTCGACGCGGGCCTTGATGCCCCAGCCGAGGGTCTTATCCATCCAGGAGAGGTCGGGCAGTTCCGGGACGGGGTTGCCGTCCATGTCACGTCGTACGTTCGGCTGACTCTGCTGCTGGACCATGGGGCCTCCGATAACGCCTCGGGCGTCGGTGGTGGAGCGAGGTGGCAGGCGTGACTGGCACGCCTGCCGTGAGGACTCGAGTGCTCGTTACGCCGAAACGTAGGCCGCGAGGGTGGCGTTGGCGCGGCCGTTCTCGAACCGCTCGCCGAGGCCGGCCACTTTCACGCGCTGGACGTATTCCTTGACCTGACGCTGGCGGACGGCCAGCGCGATCTGCTCGCCCTCGGCGATCGAGGCGGCGTCGGAGCCACCGCCCAACAGGATGGCGAGCGCCGCGTTGGACGGAGTGCCTCGCTGGGCCGGGTTCTGCCCACCCGTACCAGCGACGAGGCCGAGTTCGATCTCGTCGAGGTAGGAGTGGATCTCTTCCTTGCGCTGCGGGTCGGTCTGCGCGAGGTACTGGAGGTGCATGACGCCGAAGGCGACGTGGCGGGACTCGTCCGACGCGGCGAGGCGGTAGATCGCCTTCTCAGCGTCGTTGTAGGACATGCGCTCGCCCATCCGGAAGATCGAGAGCACCAGGCCCTCGCCCGAGATGTGTAGGCGGGCGGACATCTCCGTGAAGTCGCGGGCCGAGTCGATGGCGCCACCAGAGAGGGCGACGTTTGTCGTCTGAGACATGAGGCCGCCGCCGTTGGCGAACGCGCGCTTGCGGAAGACGTCCATGTGGCGCGCCTCGTCCATGATCTGGGAGATCAGGAACATGCGCGGCTCGTAGTAGTCGGGCGTGGTCTCGGAGATCCACTTGCCCGGGACGTCACCGGCGACGAACTCGACTTCCGTGAGGAAGGTGGCGAGCTGGCACTCGGCGCGCTCGATGTCGTCCGGCAGTTCCTCCATCGTCTCCCACGGGACGTCGACGGCGGATGACCACTGACGCTGCACGGCCTCTTCGTAG
Organism: Dehalococcoidia bacterium; assembly: GCA_004296805.1. GTDB lineage: Bacteria > Chloroflexota > Dehalococcoidia > UBA2979 > UBA2979 > SURF-43. The sequence goes on along the minus strand of SCVR01000090.1, from coordinate 1,441 downwards.
AGCTGCGAGGCGTTCTTCAGCCAGATGTCGGCCTTGGTGCGGACGGAGTAGTTGCCCACGCGTGCGGCGTTTGGACGGACGAGTGCGCCGCGCGGACGGCCGGTCATGTTGTCGGACCAGTCCGGGATCTGCGCGAACGGGCCGCGGTCGATGTCCTGCAACAGCAGGCCGCCGGCCTCGGCGTTCGAGTTGATCTGTGCGCCGAAGGTTTCGCGCGGGAGCAACCAATCGAGGCGGTAGCCGTTCTTGCGACCTTCCTCCATCAACTGCTTGAAGGTGGTGATGTACTTCTCGGACTTCGCTTCGGTCGTCATCGGATGCCCTCGCAGTCCTTCGCATGTCGATACATACGGCAAGCCACAGGCCGCCGCGCGTCCCTCAGAGCGCGAAGCATACAAGGTGTATGCGAGCCCTGTAAACACGTCCGGGATAAGTTCGTCCGCGCACAAAGTGCGAGGCCAATAACTGGTCCAGCTCGAATCAGGCGTCGCAGTCCGTAGCCATCACGAATGCTAACGTGCCGCTTCCGCCGTCCGTCATCTGACTCGACCTACCGGCAGGGGGCACCCATGAGGGCCATCGCGCACCGCCTGCCGGTGCACTACGGCTGGATCCTCGTGTGGGCCGCGGTGATCTGTAACACCGTCTCGAACACGGCCACGTTCTGGTGCGTCGGCCTGTGGATCCCTGCGATCGCCGATGAGTTCCACGTGGCTCGTACGCCGGTGGTCACTGCTTTCATGGCAGGCCAGGCGGTCTCCGCATTCGCCGGACCATTCATCGGCCGGTACATCGACCGACAGGGTTCACGCGTGCCGTTGCTCGCCGGAGCCGTGTTGCTGCCGGGGACGTTGCTGTTTACCTCGTTCGCGGAGGGCCTCGGCCACCTCTATCTCGGCTGGTGCGTCGTGGGCCTCACACGAGGGTTCTCGCAGCCGATCCCGTTCAACTGGTTGATGACGCGCTGGTTCGACGGACGCCAGAGGCAGTCAGCCATCGGCATCGTCACGATCGGCTTCAGTCTTGGGGGAGCAACGCTGCTGCCATGGTTGGCCAGCCTGCAGGCGGACACGTCCTGGCACACGACGATGCGCCTGCTGGCGGTGATGATCTTCGTGGTGCAGGGCCTGACAGCGATCTTCTTCGTGCGTGACCGCCCGACGGACCTCGGCTTCGAACCGAGCATCGGCAAGAGTGACCGTGGCCGCGTGCTCATCGCGGCCGAGGACGACTGGGGCTTCACCGCGAGTGCCGCGCTGAAGAGCCTGCCGTTCTGGATGCTCGGTGTGGGGCTCATGCTGTTCTTCATGGGGCAGGGTTCCGTCACGAACCTCGGCCTGGACTTCTTCCACAGTCGCGGAGTGCAGTCTGGCGCCGCGGTGTTCGCGGCGAGCTCGCTCGTGCGGACGTTCGCGCGCCTGCCGCTGGGCGCGACGCTGTC
>SCVR01000428.1 GCA_004296805.1 Dehalococcoidia bacterium | reverse complement strand
CTACGCTGATGCCGCTTCACACGCTATATCAGGAACGCTTTGCGTTGCCGAGGAACGAATCTGGCAAGACCATTGTGCTCATCTGCTCAGGTGGCTCGGCTTCAGGTGTCGGGTACGGATACCTTCAGCACTACGGGTTCCGCAACATCCTTCGTGTTGAGGGGGGAATAGAGAATTGGCAAGCAAAAGGACTTCCTGTGGAAGGGACCGATGTGCTCTAAATAGATATGAGGTATACTTCCTAGCACAAACAAGAGCTATATGGCAAAGAAACTCAAGAAACGAATGTTTCTCTTCGTAGGAATTGCAGGGTTGCTGCTTCTCTCGGCGGCACAAGCGGTCCAGAGCGTCTTCCAGCCACAACGCGCAAGTCGTGGGGGCATGTCAACAACAGGTCTCAACGATATTTTGACCCCGAATCGGGCGTACGCAGATGTTCCTGGTGAGCCATCGCCTTTCCCTGACCCGTCGTGCCCCTCGCCTTCACCTAGCTGCTCGTAAAAAGCAGTTTTACTCGACATTGCTGTCTCTCTAATGCAAAAGAGCATCACGATATTAGGCCTCGCGCTTCTGCTGGCCATTGCCGTTTGGGGAGCTCTTGTGTATATGGGGAAGCTGCAGTTGCCAGCGTTCCTTGGAGGTAAGGGGGCGAGCGAAGTAAATAAGTATGCAGGCAAGGATGCATTGTCGCTCGATCCGGCAATCGCGCGCTCAGAGGACTACCTTGCGGCTGGCAACGTTGAAGCTGCCGTTAATGAATTGCGTTCGATTCAGAACAAATATGCTGTCGGTACAGACTCTCGCAACGTGGTGGACTACTCCATAGGCCTTTACTACGCTTTCAGCAGTACACCAGAGAAAGCCATCGATACTTTCAAGGCCATTGTCGTTGATAGGACTTCATACAGCAATGTTACGCGGGCTTTCGCTATAGAAGGTATGAGTAGGATTTATTTCTCGACGCACAACCTTGCGCTTTTGGACAGAGTTTTCTCTGGTGACCCTTACTTCGTTGAGATACTCGAAGATGCGGAAGGGGATAAAGAAAGAGCGCTTTACGAGCTTCTTAAAAGAGGATTTGCTATTTCCCCGACACCTGTTACCTCCGTCCGTCTTGCTGCCAAGACGTCTCTGGACATTCTTCATAACAAGGCGACGTTCAGTGAATCAGAGCGAGCCGAAAGGATGAGGAGCTTCAATAATTTCATGAGTGTTGGATACGCTGAAGCTCAGAAGATGAATTCTATCGAGGGCTATGGCCCCTACCTTGCGGAATTCTACTCTTCGTATGCAGGCGCAGCACAAACGCTCCTTTTCGGGAAAATACCATCACAATATTCCAGCAATGACGTCGAAGACGCATATCAACGTGCCTACGCTCTTTCCAATGAGGCAGGCAAAGCATTCATACTCTTTCGCGCCGCATCGTTCTTGAGCATCTTCTCGCCAGACACTTCTTCTGTGCGTATTAAAGAGCTGACCGGTCGTCTCATCGCCCTCCCAAGTAGCAGCCGGGCCCTCTTCGACCGTTTTATTCTGAATACGTATAAGAACGGCGAGTCTGATGTGGCGTACAGTCTTTTCCCTCCCTACCGTAAGGCGAGCCCTGAGTTCGACAAATATGTCAAAGATCTCGTCGGCAGATAAAGGGCCGCGGCTTCCAGCTAGGAGCAATCGCATTGTTTTGATTTTAGCTTTCGTAGCGCTCTTAAGTCTGGCGCTAGTTGCGGTGTATGGTCGGTATACAGAGCTCAAAAACCAGACCACCGCCGCAGCCGATAGGGAAAGCAAAACATCATACGTTGCACCTCTTCCGCGGGAGATTTATCACGGACCCGCAGATGCCGCAATCGTGCTACTCGAATACTTCGACCTTGATTGTCCCTATTGCAAAGAATTTCATGAAGAAAACGAGGCCATACTGATGCGCCAGTTTGAGGGCGCTTCGGTGGCATTTGCTCGCAGACATATGCCGTTGACGTATTTGCACCCACAGGCAGAACTTAAGGCCGAGGCGCTTGAATGCACAATGACGCAGTCTTCGAAGTCCCGTGAAGAGGTCATTGATCTCCTGTATACAACTGCCATAGGGACCATAGATGAGGCAACTAAAAGCTTGGTAGGGCGTTTCGGCTTGGAGGAGAAAGCATTCACTTCTTGCCTCGCCCAGGGTTCGTCAAAAGAAGTTGTGGGGGACGACAAAGCCAAAGGTGCTATACAAGGCGTCTCGGCAACGCCCACATTCGTTATCTTCAAAGATGGGGTAGAGCGAGCGCGCGTTGTTGGTAATAACGGCAAGGAGATCTATGCCGCCCTACGCCTGCTTGTTGCTGAGCAATAAGGCGCTTAGCGGCTTTCGTCCACGCGGTGTATTTGCCCGCTCTCATGTGCATGGAGCACTTCTTCAATACTTGCGATGAGCGCTTCCTCGCTTGTCCGTCTGAGGCTCCCTGGGGTTATTGCTGAACAGATAATATCGGGAACCTCAAGGGCGAGCGCGCCGATAAGCGTAACTTGGGCCCGTTTCATTACCGAATATGAACCAAGGCCTGCCTTGTGACCGAACGCCATCTGGCTCGACATCATGATGAACCGTTTTGTAGAAGATCCTTTTGATTGTGCGTACCTCTTTAGGCAAACCATGGGCAGCGCCACAGCTAGATCGAATTCAGTATGGAGGCTCTCTCGCGTGCTCTCCGTAAGGGGTTCTATGAAATAAGCAACGGCGTTCCATATGATCGCGTCGTAGGGTCCGTCCCGGAATGCCGCATCAAACACCTGTTCGTGGGACGTAAGAAGGTCTCCCGTTACCTGTTCGACTAAGTATGGCTCAAGTTCTCGACGGCTCCGTGCTATCCCGACAATGTCATACGTCTTTGCCAGATGCGGAATAAGCTTGCGTGCGCTTTCTCCGCTCGAACCAACGAAAAGAAGACGTTTCCTCATGACCGTTCTTTGGTGAGCTCTTGAGAAAGATGGAACCATTGGACGATCGAGTTGCGTTGAGCCCGATTACCTTGAAAAGCGTGCATGGATCGTTTACTGATCTGGAACGCAAGAAGACGGTTATTGACTGGCGCTATCTTCGAAATGCACGTTTTTCCGTCAGGAGCATAGAGCCCGGTTTCGCCGCCATCGCCTTCTTTCCATGTAGGGTTGGCGACATAAAAGATAAGCGCGATAACACGCATGGATGTGCGGACATGAGCTAGGGCGGTTCCGCTCGCTGCCCCCCTATCTATGTCGTAGGGGATGACCTTGTTCGGCAAGCGGATCCTCGTGTCGAAATATTTTGGTGCAAAATCATGATGGACGAATCCAGTACGATCTCCTGGAGGGTGGTGATGAAGCGCTACAGACGTCTCAAGAGACGATAGTTGGTCAAAGGCTTTCGAGAACAGCAGATTCCAGGCAATGCTGAAAAATGGATACAGGGGCTCATACGCATCACCGGCGGCTTTTGGCACGAATTTGTAACCGTCGTAATCAATATCGAATGAGTGGAACTTGTCCCTGCCTTTTGATGAAGGCTGCACGCCCCGTAGAAGCTCATTCTTGAAAAGAGCTTCGAGCTTTGCGTAGGCGCTTGGGGAGAAGCAGTCGTCAATGACGATATGAGGAAATGGGTCATTGACGGGGGTGGGGGAGAGCGCGTGCGGGCTCAGGAAGGAGGAAAGGTCGGCCTCCTCACGGGCGGCAAGTACCGATTTCAGGAGGCGTATTTTCTTTTCTTCTAGAAACATTCGCATGAGTCGAGCGTACCTGCTATTGTACTCGCTCCGCTTGTCCGCGCGAGGCGCTATACTTAGGGTATGCGCAACGTACGTACCGGCACGGGAATAGGGGCGCGTTTGCAGGCGTTCCTGTCAGGCAGCCGCATCTTCGGATTTTTTGCCGTATATGCCATAGTCTTGTTCTGCATCACGTTAGTCCAATACGCGGACCTCTTGCTAAGCTCGCTTGCGCTCGGTCACCTGGAGACTGCTTTCGGCGTTCTTGTAGCTTCTGCTGCCGACGCTTATTCTGGCGATCTGGGCGTCGCGCTCTCTGCCGCTCTAGCACTTATTTCAGTCGATACAGTCCTCCTCTACGTGTATCTCAAGAGCGTTACTAGCGCTGTTGGTCTGGCGAAACCTGCGGGCCTTGGTGCCGCAGGAGCGCTGGCTCTTATCTTGGGACTAGGTTGCCTCTCTTGTGGCGCAGTGCTTGCGACCTACTTGGTCGCGCTTTTAGGGACTAGCTCACTTCCCGCGATCTCTGCATGGGGAGGGAACGCTTTTCTAATAATCAGCCTTGCGCTCTTTGTGCTGCTGTCAGCCTATCTTTTCAAGAAAGCGACCGACCCCCTCGTCTGCTAAGAGCTCCTAGGCTCTCTAGATGCAGGCTGCTAAGATTCCCGTATGGAAATAGGGGAGGAGACCGCTAACCCATCAGCAACTGTCGCGATCCTATGCCCCTACTTGTTTTTCTCGGTAGCCTTTGAGGGAGTGTTGAAGCGGCTTCCGCACGCCGAGATCGTACCGGATTTCACTGCGGTCCCTCCTGGCAAGCAGTACCCTGAAGAAGAAAAAGTACGCTTCCACGAGTCCTTATCTGCTCGTGGGCTGCCGTGGCGCGACATTGAGCGTACCAGACTTGCTCCTAGCGAATTTTTCAGCAAGTACGGCACGCTTGTGATGCCGTACTATGGCGGGTGGGCCGAGCATGTAGCAACGCGACAGCACCGGAAAGCTCGTATTTTCTACAGCAGTTCCAAGGACTTGTGGGTATTTTCACTCAACAATATCTTCTTCGATCGCATTTTCACACCAGGTCCGTATTTCACGGACGTTCTTACAAAGCTCTACGGAGCCCATGGCGTAGAGGCGCTGAGCACTGGAGAGCCCAAGCTTGATTCGCTCGCAGGGATGAGCGCAGGGCAGGCACGCGCAGAGCTCGGTCTGAAAGGAGAGCGACCGGTTGCCCTTATCGTGCTCACCTGGGGCGCGCTTTCTGCGTTCGATAGGCTCAAAGGTGCCTTGGTCCCACTGTGCGAGAAGTTCGACGTTGTCTTCAAAATGCATCATATGGCACAAGTCTACGAACCGGATCTATTCAAGGCTTTTACGGGCACAAGAATCCAGATCATTGGACAGAATATTCCTATTACTACAGCGCTTGCGGCGGCTGACGTCGTTGTGAGCGACGGCAGTGGCGCCATTTTCGATGCGCTCCTTGCGGACAAGCCCATTGTCGTCTCCGACACGATCGGGGAGAGTGAAAGTTCATTTTTTGCAGAAACGCCTTTTTATGGCATATGGCAAGATCGTCTCACTGGGGTAGCAACAAGCCGGAGCAGTATTGAACAGGAAGTAAAAAGAAACCTCAAGATCGGACCGGTGCTGCCGCTTTACCGCGAGAGCGTGCCTAATTCCGTGGTCGAGGAGGCGCTCCGTGAAGCGATCGAGCATACAGAACGTTATGCGGAAGCTCGCAAAGAGGTGCTCGAACGTTTTACGGCTATTGATGGTCGTGCCGCTGAACGTGTTGCCGAGGGAATAGAAGCTCTCTCTCGGATATCTTATGACGATGTCGGGAAACGCCGCGAAAGCCTTTTAGCCAAACTAGTGCGTGACTTTGACGAGCGTTGCCGAGAGTACCATCGTTCTAAAGGCAATGAGGAGCTTGCCATCGTGCAGGCTCGTCTAGAGGTATTTGAACGCATTCGGCATTTACCGCTTTCGCAACGGCTTACTGCTATTGCACATGAGTTCCTCTCCTGAGAAGATTCGATGTTCTGTCGTCATCGCGACCTATTGTGGGGCGAGCCGGATTGGCCTGACGCTTGCAAGCCTTGCGCGGCAAACTTTGCGTCCCAGCGACTTTGAAGTCGTAATCATTGACGATGGGTCGCCAGAGCGAGCTCGGGAAACGTTGAGAAAAATTATTGCAGCGTTTATGGACGTGCTGCAGGTATCTTTTGTTGAGGCAGATCGAAATGGAGGACCAGCATACGCCCGCAACCTTGGCCTTTCTCGTGCCTGCGGTGAGATTATTTTCTTTACGGATGATGATTGTGTGCTGCCGGCCATTTGGATGGAGACGCACCTTCGTCTTTATCGTGAGCGGCCAGAGGTAAGCCTTATTGGCGGATGGTATCGAAATCTCTCGAGCGAACTTACAGAAAATCCGTACGCGATGTTTGCTGATATCAACTACGCAAGCATTTTCGCGCCTTTCAATTTATATACATACGCTGGGACAAGCGATCAGACAGGATCTTTGCTTCTGTCTCACAATACAGCCAACCTTTCAATGCGCAGGTCGGTCCTCTCTCTTGTTCCTGGATTTGATGAGACGTTCGTTGCGCCTGGTGTTGAGGACCTTGATTTCGCAGTACGTGCACGTGCGGCGGGCTTTCTCTCGCTCTATATCCCCTTACTGGTGAGACATGCGCAAAAATTGTCGCTAAAGCGATTCGGCCGCGTGGTGCTTAATCGAGCTCTCGGGAACTATGTCTGGCATCGTAAGACTGGATGGGCTCACTACCGACCGTCGACATGGCGCATGAGGTTCTCGCGTTATCGAGATGTGCTCGACGCGTATGCACAACGGTCTGCCTGGGTAAAGAAATACCGCTCCCAGCTTTTGTGGATGGGGTACTTCCACCATTTCATGGTGAGCTCTCCCGTCGGCCTCTGGATAGCAAAATTGCGGTGGAGACAGATAGTGAGAAGACGCTGTGCATTTTGAGCCGCCTCTCCTCCGTCGAGCGTGGTATCGTGTCTTTGTCGTGATGCAAAAAAAGCGCTTTAAGATAGTTGCGTACGTTGTACTGATTGGCATAATGACGCTTTTGGTTGCAGGCATACTTGTCACTGTGGTCGTTCCCAGGTCTCTCCTTGCTTTTAATGCGCTACGTGTTGGGAACGCATTCTTTGGGGGGGTGCTCCCATACAACCTAACTCTTGCTGACTTAGCATATAGGGGATCCATTGTGCTTGATCCAGTTGTGCCTGATGCGTGGCATCAGCGTGCCCGGATCGCGTTCTTG
>SCVR01000089.1 GCA_004296805.1 Dehalococcoidia bacterium | reverse complement strand
GCCGGGAGCCCGTACCGGCCGACGATGCCGATGGCGTGCCGGAGGTTCGCTGACCCTCGGTGCACCGCGGCGACGTCGGGCTTCTCCATGTCCTTCATCTCAGTGCCACCGTGCCACTTGAGGCCTCGGACGGTGGCGACGACGACGGCCGCGGACGGCTTCACGCCGCCCTGCCGCACCTTGATATCCATGAACTTCTGGAAGCCGAGGTCGGCGCCGAACCCTGCCTCGGTGACCACGAAGTCAGCCGCCGAGGTTGCGAGGCGATCCGCGAGGATCGAGGAGCACCCGTGGGCGATGTTGCCGAAGGGGCCAGCGTGGACCACGACGGGGTTGCCTTCAGCAGTCTGGACGAGGTTCGGCTTCAGGGCGTCCTTCAGCAGCACCATCATCGAGCCGACAGCGCGGACGTCGCCCGCCGTCACTGCCCGACGGTTCCCCGTCCATCCCACGACCACGTCATTGAGGCGAGCGCGCAGGTCGTCGTAGTCACGCGCGAGGGCGACGATCGCCATGATCTCGGACGCGGCGGAGATGTCATAGCCGGACTCGCGGAGCGGCCCGTCTGTGCGGCCGCCCACACCCTGCACGATGCGGCGGAGCGCGCGGTCCTCTGCATCGGTCACGCGACGCCAGGTCACCCCTTCCGGCAGGAAGCCGGAGACGACACCCTCGCGCACGGCGTTGTCAGTCATCGCCGCCAGGAAGTTGTGCGCGGACTCGATCGCGTGGAAGTCGCCCGTGAAGTGCAGGTTGATGTCCACGGCAGGCTCGGCGGTCGCCTTGCCGCCCCCAGTGCCGCCGCCCTTTCGCCCGAACAGCGGACCGAGCGAGGGCTGACGGATAGCGGCTACCGCGCGCTTCCCAATGGCGTTCAGGCCATCGGTGAGGCCGATCGTCGTGGTGGTCTTGCCCTCGCCTGCCGGAGTAGGCGTGATAGCCGTAACGACGATCAGGTGGGCAGGAGTCGAGGTTTGTGGGAAGCGGTGGAGCGGCACCTTGGCCTTGTCGCGGCCAAACGGCTCCAGGTCGTCCCAGGCAAGCCCCATGGAGGCTGCCACTTCGGCAATCGGTCGCATGTCGGCATCCTTCGCGACCGCCCTGGGGAGGACGGCGTTCGTGAAAGTCGAGCGAAGTATGGCAGAACGTGTCACGTAGGGACAGACGTTTGCCGGTCACCACCCGGTTTGTGATACTGCCGCATGGCCACAACACCCCACCGCCGCCCCCTGCCCTCCAACGTCGAGATCCGCCCTGCTACGCCGGCGGAGATGCCGGAGTTCGTCCGCATCGCCTCGCGAGAACTCGCAGTGACGACCGCGAGCGTGGCCGGGGTCGACCCTCGTGCCTCGCTCTGCGCCTTCGAGGACGGACGGCTTGTCACGACGTACGCGTGGTGGCCGCTTCAGGTGCGCTTCAACGGGCCCGCGGTTTCAGTCCCGGGGGTCACCTGTGTCTCCACGCACCCGTCGGCCCGCATGAAGGGCTACCTCCGGGCCGTCGTCGAGCGCCACTTCGACCACCTCCACGAGTCCGGCGAGGCCTCGATGACGCTGCTCCACCCGGCGTGGGCGGCGATCTACGAGCGCTATGGGTACGCGACCGTTACTGATCGCGTGACCTACCGCTTCGATCCTCGCGACATCGCCTTCCACCACCCCGTCCCCATCACCGGTCGCCTCCGAGAGGTCGACCTCAGCCAGGAGTTCGGGCTCCTCGTCGAGGTCTATCGCCGGTACCGGGACGACCGCACGGGCCTGATCCATCGAGGTCGCGCGATGTGGGAGGCGGGCGAACTCGAGATCCCGGCGGGACTCCGGCAGACGGTCATCGCGTACGAGGAGGCAGGCGAGCCTCTCGGTTATGTCGTCTACGTTCACGGTCCTCGGCCGAGCGGTGTCATCGTCAATGGCGGCGGCCAGATCATGCGGGTCATGGACTTCGTGGCCCTCTCGCCCGCCGCACATCAGGCGCTGTGGGGGGTGATCGGCGGGTACGCCAACGTCAGCGAGGTCGAGTGGGGCAACGCCCCTCCCGATGACCCGCTGCCGCTCATGCTGGTCGAACCTCGTCGGCTGAACTTGTCGAGGCGCGATGGGATCATGGCCCGCCTGGTCACGGTCTCCGAGGCGCTTCCACTTCGGCCGTACACCGAGGCCGCCGGCCTGCGCTTTTCACTGGTCGATCCGGTGTGCCCGTGGAACGAGGGGCGCTGGCTCCTGGAGACCTCGTCCGAGGGTGCCCGCGTCACCTCGGCCGAAGGGGCAAGCCCCGACATCACGCTGACCGTCGACACGCTCGCGCGCCTCGCCTTCGGCTACACCACGGCGAGCGTCGCAGCGCAGGCCGGTCTGCTCGATGTGCACGACGCCTCGGCGCTGCCCAGATGGGATGCGGCGATGCGGACGAAGCACCCGCCGCACGAGCAAGAACACACGTGGTAGCGCTGTCGAGAGATCGATTGCGCGCACGCCAACCGCGTATAAGTCCCGCCCCGTTGGGCCCATCAAGGCAGGCCCACACGAGGAGGACAACATGCGCTTCGGGATCTTCGACCACCTCGAACGGCGGTCAGACGTCGGGTTGGCCGAACAGTACGAGGACCGTCTCCGGCTGATGGAGATCGCGGACGAGGCCGGGTTCCACGGCTACCACGTGGCGGAGCACCACCACTCTCCGCTCTGCCTTGCGCCGAACCAGGCGGTCTACCTCTCCGCCGTCGCGCAACGCACGAAGCGACTCCGCATCGGGCCACTGGTGTACGTGCTGCCGCTGCATCATCCGATCCGCCTGATCGAAGAGATCTCGATGGTCGACCAGATGTCGGGCGGTCGCTTCATGGTGGGCATCGGGCCGGGCACGGGCGGCGGCACGGAACTCGCGATGTGGGGTGGCAACTCCGCTGAGAACCGTGCGAGGTTCGAGGAGACTCTCGCCATCCTGCGGAAGGGGCTCTGCACCGACTTCCTCAGTCACGAGGGTGAGTTCTTTCAGTACCGCGACCTGTGGATGGAACTGCGGCCCGTCCAGCAGCCGGCCGACTTCTGGTGGGCCGGCAACCCGGACTCCGCGGCCCAGCGTGGCGCGAACTGGATCGGCACCGGCTCCGTCCGAGGGGTCACCGAGTCCGTCGCTACCTACCTCAAGCAGCGCGAGGAAACCGCCCGCGATCTGCCCGCAGGCCTGACGCCGCCCGCGGCTCCACTCTACGGGGGGATGAAGCACCTCTTTGTCGCCGACACGGACGAAGAGGCGCGTGAGATCGCGATCCGGTCGTACAACAACTACCGGACTCACTACGCGAAGCCGACGCCGGCGAACCCGAAGCCCGGCGCGCCCGGTCCCGGTCGTGGCCCGGCTGGCCTCGACCCGGAGTCGGCACTGAAGGCTGGTGCGCTCCTCGCCGGATCGCCGGCCACGCTGCGAAAGTTCGCGCAGGAGTACAAGACGACAGGCGCCAACTACTTCGTGGGATCGTTCCAGTGGGGCGACCTGACGCACGAGGAGTCGTCGCACTCGATGCGGCTCTTCGCCAACGAAGTCATGCCCGCCTTCGAGTAGCCCCGCGACGGCAACGATACAGAAGGGCGGCCTCTCGGCCGCCCTTCGTGATCTCCCGACGTGATGTGCTATCGAGTTGCAGCCGAGGTCGCCGCGGCCCGCGCGGCGAGGGCAGCCTGGAACTGCTCCTTCTGTGCCACATGTCGCTTGAAGAACGCAGAGATCGAGGCCATCAACGCGGGCAGTACCTCGGGCATGCTCGCGAAGCCGTGCGGCAGGCCGG
>SCVR01000088.1 GCA_004296805.1 Dehalococcoidia bacterium | reverse complement strand
TCGCCGGCGCGTACGGCGGCCTCGTCGCGGGCAACGAGCGCATGTCCGAGGACGGCGGCCCCATGCAGCCCACTCCGGCCATCGCCGACTACACGACGGGCCTCGCCTGCGCGCTCGGCGTCACCGCCGCGCTCCTGCACCGACGCGAGACCGGCGAGGGGCAGCGCGTAGACGCCTCGCTACTGCGCTCCGCGCTCGCCATCCAGGACTTCTATGTCATGCGTCAAGACGTCACGGACGTCATCCAGCGCGAGCCGATGCTTGCGGAGATCAACCGGCTACGACGCGAAGGCGCCTCGTACAGCGCACTCCTCGCCGCCCGGCGGAACGCCCGCAACGCCGGGAACGGTGGCCCCCGCCTGTACTACGCGGGCTACTCGACGGCAGACGGCACGGTCGTCCTCGGTTGCCTCACGAAGCCAACGAGGGCTGGCGCACGCCGTGTGCTCGGCATGGAGGAGATCGACACCACGGACGACGCGGCCTTCGACCCACGCGATCCAGCGATGCCCGCGCTCGTCGCGAGCTGGCAGAAGATCATCGTGGAACGCGTGCGGCAGCACCCGACCTCGTACTGGATGGAGCGGTTCATCGCCGCCGGTGTGCCGGCCGCGCCTGTCCAGTTCCCCGAGGAGTTGTCAGAGGACCCGCAGATCATCGCGCAAGGGATGATGACGCACTTCGATCACCCCGTGACGGGGCCTCAGCAGGTCGTCGGCCCTGTCATGACGATGAGCGTCACACCCACCCGCGCCGCGCGACCGTCGCCTGTCCTCGGCGTGGACTCCGAGGACGTCTTGCGCGAGTCCGGTATCAACGACGCGGAGATCGAGCGCCTGCGCGCCCTCGGCGTGACCGGTACGCCGTCGAAGGCGGGCTAACCGACGGCGTACCCCCCGTCCACCGGCAGCGTGATGCCGGTGACAAAGTCCGAGGCGTGCGACGCGAGGAACACACCCGCCCCCGCGAGTTCCTCGGGCTCCCCAAACCGACCCGCCGGAGTACGCGACACGATGCTGTCGTGCATCGGCCCGCCCGATGCCACGCCAGCCGTCATCTCCGTGGTGATCCAGCCCGGCAGGATCGCGTTCACCTGGATGCTGTCGCGCGCCCAGGCCGTCGCGAGCGACTTCGTGAGTTGGATGACGCCGCCCTTGCTCGCGGCATAGGGCAGCACGCGAGGGCTGCCGAACAGGGAGTACATCGAGCCGATGTTGATGACCTTGCCGCGGCCGCCTGCCTTCAGGTGCGGGTGGGCGGCGCGGCAGCACTGGAAGACGGCGCGCAGGTTGGTGTCCACGATGCGGTCCCACACTTCGTCGGTGATCGACTCCGGCCGGCCGCCCCCGGCCACGCCCGCGTTGTTCACCAGGATGTCGAGGCGCCCGAAGGCATCCACTGTCGCCGCGACCGCCGCCTCGATGCTCGCGAGGTCGAGGACGTCGCACGCCACGGCTTCGGCACGGATGCCGAGGGCACGCAGTTCCGCGACGACCGCTGCGTTCTTCGCCTCGTTCCGCGCCGCCACCATCACGTCCGCTCCCGCACCGGCGAGCCCGAGCGCGATACCGCGCCCGATGCCCCCGTTTCCGCCGGTGACGAGCGCTGCCGTGCCAGTAAGGTCGAAGAGGGGGTTCGCGGGCATCGGCGCGCCTTTCGCGGTCCAGCAAGGCGGCGAGGCTAGCACGCGGCCTCACGGGTTTCCGGGCTTGCCTCGGATGGTCGGGCGGTGTATCCCATCGCTGGATACAGCTTGTACGTCTCGCCTCGGACGGGTCGGGAGGGCGCGATGACTCAGGAACCGGGTGGCGTCTCTTCGCTGAAGGGCGGGGGTGGCAGCCGCGAGTACATGTCCGAGTTCGCGCGTGGCCGCATCGACCTGAACTGCGAGTCGTGCGGCTTCAACATGCGCCGGAACAGCGACTTCGGCACCGAAGCCGACGGGGCGTACACCGAGCGGTACTGCTCGATCTGCTACGCCAACGGCGCGTTCCGTCACGCCGCCTCGACGGTCGACGAGTTCCTCAACCTCTCGATCGAGGAGTTCGCGGTCGCGCGGAAGTCCGGCAGCGGCAAGCTCCGCCTCACGATGAAGAAGGACCTGCCTCGGTTGGCGCGCTGGAAGAAGTAGCCCGTCCGGCAGCGTGCCTAGCGGTGGTGCTCGTCACGCTGCTGCTTGAACGCGTCCCACCCCTGCTGCCTCAGCGTTTCGAGGCGCCCCGCGGCGACTGAGTCTCGCCCGGTCGCGGTCGACAGTTCCTTCAGCACCGGGTCATCCTGCCACCGCATGCCATCGATGAACCCGGACAGTTCGTGGATCCGGTTCACGAGCAACTTGTTCAGCGCGAGCGTGGTCTGCGGCAGGCTCGCGAGGCGCGCTGCGAATGTCCGCGTCGCCTCGTCCAACTGGTCGACGGGCACCACGCGGTTGACGAAGCCCATGCGCAACGCCGCCTCGGCGTCGAACAGGTCGCCGGTCATCATTAGTTCCTTCGCGTGCTTGAGACCCACGAGGAACGGCGTGACGAGCATAGGGGGCGGGAAGCCGTGGCGAATCTGGATCTCGCCGAACTTGGCGTCCTCCGCGGCGATGGTGAAGTCGCACATCCCTGCGATCTCGATGCCCTGTCCGACGGCGTGCCCGCGCACCGAGGCGATCACCGGCTTCGGCATCCGCCAGATCCGCAGCACCGTGTCCAACTGGCTCACTGGCTCGAGGTCCTCGGGCCGCTTCGACCCCTGGAGGTCGCCCCCGGCGCAGAAGGTGCGACCGGCGCCGCGCACGATGATGACACGCGCCGCCTCGTCCTTCTCCGCGCGCTCGACCGCCTTCGAGAAGTGGTACGTCAGTGACCAATCGACGGCGTTGAGGACAAGTGGGCGGTTGAACGTGATCGTCGCGATGCCGTCCGCGACCTCGTACAGCACGTCGTTCGCGGACGGTGCGGGGACCTCGAAGCCCTCGGGGGTGTAACGCTTCTGCGGGTCGCGCTGGTCAGCGGGGACGGCGGTTGGGTCAGCCATGGGGTACCTCCAGCGTCGCAGCCAACGAGGTCTGCGCGGGCGCGATGATACGCGGGCCTCGGGGTAGGTTCCCGCTACGCCCCGGATTCCGGAACGCCGTCCCCGGTCACACCCCAGGTGTACATCACCGATGTTTCACGGCTGGAAGGCGGCCCCACCGAGCGGTACGTGGCGTTCCCCGCCTCATTGTCCGGCTCCGTCAGCACCCACATCTCGTCGAATCCGAGGGCCCGCGTCCGTGCAAGGAACGCATCGACAAGTGCCCGCCCGATTCCGAGGCGGCGGTATGCCTCCCCGACGTCGAGGGAATACAGCAGCATCTCGATGCGGCCGTCCGGCAGCGGCACCGTGTGCCCGTAAGCGACGCCCACCGGCTGCCCCTCGAGCAGCCCCACCACGAAGTGCACGCGTGCGTCCGCCAGCCAGCCGGAGTCGATGCCGCGAGGCTCATCATCCAGCACCTCGCGCAGCGCGCGCGCAGCGAGGGCTTCGTCGCCCGCGCCCAACCAGCGCACCTCGAAGGCCGGCGACGGCGCTGCCTCGGTCATCGCGCGGTGTAGCCGCCGTCGACGGCGAGGGTGGTGCCCGTGATGAACGACGCGTCGTCGCTCGCGAGGAAGGCGGCCGCTGCCGCCACCTCCTCCGGCCGGCCCAGCCGCCCGATCGGATGCAACGAGGTGAGGAACGCGCGTCCGGCATCGCTGCTCGTGGCGCCTGCGATCATCTGCGTGTCGATGTAGCCGGGACAGATCGCGTTCACCCGCACGCCTCGACGCGCGAACGCCAGCGCGAACTGCTTCGTCAATCCCACGACGCCGTGCTTCGAGGCGATATACCCGGACACCGGCGATGGGGCGTCCGCTGTGGGCTGCTCCACGCCGACGAGGGCGACGAGCCCGGCTACGGAGGCAGTGTTCACGATCGCGCCGCCACCGCGGAGCGCCATCGCCTGTGCCCCGTGCGCGAGGCCGTAGTACACGCCGGTCAGGTTCACATCCAGCGTGCGCCCCCACCCGCCGTTCGCGATCCCCGCGTTGTTCATCATGACGTCCAGGCCGCCGAGCGCCGCGATGGTCCGCGCGACCACATCGCGCACGTCATCCTCGTCCGTCACGTCCAGGCGCACCGCCTCGGAGAAACCGCCCGCCTCCGCGATCTGGGCCGCCGTCTGCCGCGCGGCGTCCTCGTCAATGTCGGCGCACATGACCGCGGCCCCGTCCCGCGCGAGGCGAAGGGACATCGCTGCGCCAATCCCGGAACCCGCCCCCGTCACCAGCGCGCGCTTGCCCTGCAGGTCTCCCATCTCGCCTCCCCTGTGCCCGCGGCCGGTTGAGCCGATCGGCGCGGGTGACAGTATCCTGCGGGCATGAGCGAAACGATGGGTCGAATCGCCGTGATCGCGGGGACCACCCTGCTGGCGGCCGGCCTGCTTACCTGGATGGTGGGCTCCGGCCTCGAGCGTCCGATGTCGTTGCGGTTCACGGTCATCCCCATCGCCGCCGGCGTGCTCCTGGTCAGCCTCGGGATCCTCGGCTGGGCGGTCGCCGCGTGACCGGACGGCGGATCGAGGAGTACCGACTCTACGAGGCGATCCAGCGGCAGCCGAAGGAACTGGCCCGGCTGCTGACCGCCTCCGAACCGGTCGACATCGCCGCCGACGTGCTCGGTGCGGCGCGGCGCGTCTTCTGCATCGGCATCGGCACGTCCTGGAACGCGGCCTGCGTCGCCGCGGACCTCCTCGCCCGCGCCGGCATCGACGCGCGTGCGTGGTCGAGCGCCGACTTCGTGCAGTACCCCCCGGCCTTCACCCGCGACGACGCAGCGGTGGTCTTCTCGCACACCGGCACCAAACAGTTCTCGCGCGCCGCGATCGATGTCGCGGGGGCGAAGCGCTCACCTATCGTCCTCGTGACCAGCACCGAATCCGCGATCGAGGGCGGCTCGCTCCCGATGGGGACGACCGTGCTCCGCACGGTCGCGCGTGAACAGAGTGCGATGTTCACGGTCTCCCACACCGCCGCGATGTTCCTCATGGCGCGAGTCGCCCACACCGTCCTGCCTACCGCCGTCGGCGACCTCGAGGCCATCCCCTACGCCGTTGAGGCCACGCTCGGCCTGGAAGCCGACATCGAGGCGCTTGCCCACCAGTGGCACGGGAAGCGGATGCTGATCGCCCTCGGCGCCGGGCCGCACGAGCCGAGCGCGCACGAGGCCGCGATCAAGATCGCGGAGGCGGCGCGCCGTCAGGTGCGCGGGCACGCCGTCGAGCAGTTCCTCCACGGGCCGCAGGTGCAGACGCGAGAGAGCGACGCTGTCCTCGCGTTCGCGGGCGCCGACGCCGGACACGAACGCACCTGCGAGGCGGCGGCCTTCGTCCATCGCCTCGGCTGCGAGGTGGCATGGGTGTCCCCTGAACCCGCTCCCGACCACACCCTCCACCTGCGCGTCCCGAACGTGGGCGAGGCGCTCGCGCCCCTCGTCGAGATCGTCCCGGCGCAACTGCTGGCGGGCCACCTCGCAGCCATCGAGGGCGTGGAAGCCGACAACTTCCGCCGTGATGACGCGGCCTTCGGCGCGGCCCGCGCCGCGATCGACCTGTAACCGTGGTCGGC
>SCVR01000087.1 GCA_004296805.1 Dehalococcoidia bacterium | reverse complement strand
GGCAATCCAGACCGGCTTGGTCTTGAACGAACGGGCCCGCTCCGCGGAGGCGACGATGACGGCGCCACCGTGGTCGGTCACCAGACAGCAGTCGAGCAAGTGCAGCGGCCACGAGATCAGACGCGAGTTCTCGACGTCGTCGATCGTGATCTTGCCGCCGTACGGGTTCGTCTCCTTGGAGTGCATCACGGCGCGCGGGTTCAGCGTCGCCCAGTCGCGGGTCGAAACCGCGATCTGCGCGAAGTCCTTGTGCGTCGTCCCGTAGTTGTGCATGTGCCGCGTCATCGCGTGCGAGTAGTTCGAGGGCGCGCCGGCTGCACCGTATGGGTCCTGGAACATGGAGCCGGGCTGCCACGGGTCGGCACCACCGGCGCCGCGGTTACGGCCGCGGCCACGGTTCTTGCGGCCGCCGGAGTAGCCGGACTCACCGTGGGAGACCACGGCGAGGTCGATGATGCCGGCGTTGATCGCCGCCAGCGCGTGGTGCACGTGCATGACGAACGAACAACCACCAACACCCGTGGTGTCGATGTACTTCGGGTGGATCCCGAGGTACTCCGCGATGCTCGTCGAGTAACCGACCGAGAACACGCCTTCGAGTTCCGACGGGCGGATACCGACCTGCTCGCAGGCGTTTGAGATCGCCTGGATGTGGAGGATCTGGTCGGTGGTGCCTTCTTCGATGTAGCCGATCTTGTCAGACTCGGCGGCACCGACGATGGCAGCGGACATGGAGGGGTTGCTGGGCATTGTTGTTCCTCTCCTCGCCCTAGACCACTCGCCAGAACGGGATGGAGACCGTTTCGCTGGCTTCTTCGAATTCGATCTTCACGGGCTGCCCGCACTTGATCGTCTCCGGCTTGGAGGCGTCGACTCCGCGGAGGACGGTGAACATGCGGTCACCCTCCTTGAGGTCGATGTATGCGGTGACGAAGGGGACTTCGTCGGCCCAACCGCCGAAGGCGCGGTGCTGGACGGCGAAGGTGTGGATCCAGCCCTCACCCGAGGCCTCGAACCACTCGATCTGCCGGGAGTAGCAGTGGGGGCAAATCATGCGCGGGTAGAAGTGCGCACGGTTGCAGTTGGTGCAGCGGGGGAGCATGAGCTTCCCAGCCTTGGCACCGTCCCAGAACGGCTGGGTGGTATACGGGTCTGGATCCGGGATCGGCTTGTTGTACGCCAACGTCCGCTCCTCTTTCTGTCGCTCGGGAGGCAGGACGCCTCCACCACTCGATGGACAGTCACGTGGACCGCGTCGGCGTGCGCTCTCCGATGCCTGCCGCGCCGCGCACCGGGGTGCTCGGCTGACCTCTGGATGAGGGCGGACGGTGTCGGTTCGCGCGCTCGTCGCGACCGCGGCGCACTCTACCGATGTGCTGGCGAGCCGGTCAAACCGAGGGAAGAAGGTCATGCCCCTCGGGAAATGACGAGGGCGGCCCGCAGGCCGCCCTCGCGTAGGTGTCGTGGTGCCGGACTAGTCGTCCGCGACCAGCACGAGGTTCGCCGTCACGGACAGCGAACCGCCCGTGCCGTTGACGATGGCCGTCTTGGCGTTCGTCTGCTTGCCCTTGATGCCGTGGATGCCGTCCTCGGCCGTGCCGGACAACTGCCGGTACGCCTCGACGAGCAGCATCATGCCGTACATGCCGGAGTGGCTGAACGACAGGCCACCACCGTTGGTGTTGACCGGGATGCCGGAGCCGCCCGGGCCAGCCTTGCCGCCCTCCCAGAGCAGGTGGCCCTCACCGCGCTTGGCGAGGCCCAGCATCTCCGCGGTGATGGCGGCGGTGATGGTGAAGGAGTCGTAGATCATCGCGAGTTCCATCTCGCGGGGCCCCATGCCGGCCATCTTGTAGGCCGCCAACGAGGACTCGGGAGCGGAGGTGCGAGTGAAGTCGCCCATCTCCAGCATGTTCTGGTGGCTCATGTTCTCGCCCGCGCCGGCAATCCAGACCGGCTTGGTCTTGAACGAACGGGCCC
>SCVR01000016.1 GCA_004296805.1 Dehalococcoidia bacterium | reverse complement strand
CGCGGAAGTTCGAGTATGTGATCACGCTGTCGGACGCCGCGCGTGAGCAGTGCCCGACACTCCCCGGCCCGCACAACTCGCTCCACTGGCGCCTCGACGACCCGGCTGAGACCACCGGGCCGGAGGACGTCCGCCTCGGCGCCTACCGCCGCACCCTCGACCAGTTGATGTTGCGGCTCCGCCCCTTTGTGGAACTGGCGGCGCATACCGCCGGTCGCACCTCGACGTTTCAACTCAGCCCAGTGAAGGAGCCTGCTCATGGATAGCACTGTCCGCGTCCGGATGATGGTGAAGGATGTCCCGGCGTCCGTCGCGTTCTACACGGGGCTCCTCGGCTTCACGCCGGAGGGGCCTCAGTCCCCCGCCTTCGGGGCGGTGCGGCGGGACAACCTGTTGGTGCTGTTGAGCGGCGCCGCCAGTTCGGCGGCCCGTCCGATGCCGGACGGGCGCGTGCCTGAACCGGGCGGCTGGAACCGGTTCCAGTTGATCTGCGAGGACATCGATGCCGACGCGGCGCGGCTCCGCGCCGCGGGGGTGACGTTCCGCAACGAGGTGATCCGTGGGCCGGGTGGTGCCCAGACGGTGTTCGACGACCCGTCCGGCAACCCCATCGAGTTGTTCCAGCCGGCCCCGTTCCCGGCGTAGCGGAGCGAGGTTCCGATGCCGACTCCCATTTCGGGACGCGCGTACGCGAGGCCTGAGTTGCTCGCGGAGACCGGTTGGCTGGCGGAGCGGCTGACGGACCCTCGCATCCGCATCGTCGATGCGCGAGGCGAGAAGGAGTACGCGGCGGGGCACATCGCGGGGGCCGTCCACATGGATGGCTTCGGCAACCTGCCGCGTGCGGAGAACGGCGACATGGGGGCGCCGGAGGACTTCGCCCGTCGCGTGGGCGGGCTGGGGATCGACAACGACACGACGGTGATCGTGTACGACACGCCGAGCCAGCGCATGGGGATGGTGGCGTGGGCCTTCCTGTACTTCGGTCATGCGGACGTCCGCATCCTGGATGGTGGTGTGGTGAAGTGGCTGGCCGAGGGGCGCGTGCTCGACGTGCACCGACCGGAGCCGGCCGCGGCCTCGTATTCGGTGCGGCCGATGGAGGCGGTCTACTGCTCGCTGGAGCAGGCGAAGGCCGGTGTGGAACGCGATGACTTCGTGTTCTGGGACACGCGCTCCGACGATGAGTATGCGGGCACCGCGACGGGCTTCCGGCCGCTCCCTCGCCCGGGGCACATTCCCGGCGCGGCACACCTCGAATGGACGGCGCTGCTCGACCCGGTGAGCCGGACGCTGAAGCCGGCGGCTGAGTTGCGGCAGTTGTTGGAGGCGCGGGGGATCACGCCGGAGAAGCAGGTGGCGAGTTACTGCCAGGGCGGCGCCCGAGGGGCGCTCGGCGCCTTCGTGCTGCGAGTCCTCGGCTACGACCGAGGGCAGGCGTACGCGGGGTCGTTCGAGCAGTGGTCGGCCCAGGCAGACACGGTGGTGGAGCGCTGAGGCCCGACCTTCCACAGCATTAGTCAGCGCATGCCGCCGGCGAGAGCCGGCGGCATCTTGTTGTCGTGCTACCTCGCGGGGTCGAGGAGGGTGCTGGGGCGCACGGGCACCTTCGAGGCGTAGGTGGTGCCGAGGGCGCGGATGGCGCGGGTGGTGGCGAGGTCGGCGCGGGGGGAGATGACGATTTCGTCGAGCAAGTCGGAGATGTCGACGCGGACGCCGAGGCCGGGGCGGGGGCGCTGGTTGGGGGTGGTGGTGTAGAGGCGGACGGTCTGTTCGTGGGCGAGGGCAGGGCGGTCATACAGCAGGATGCCGTCGAGGGTGGTGCGGTCGATGGTGGTGCCGAGGAGGCTGTAGTCGCGGTAGGCGACTTTGCCGGCGGTGAGTTCGGCCTCGTTGTCCTTGAGGGCGTACTGGATGCGGTCGAGCGGGGTCTTGAGGGCGGCGTACACGCCTCGGGCGGCGTAGTGGTCCCAGCGGGCCATGGTTTCGGTGGGGGCCTGGTGCCAGTTGGTGAGGTAGGTGGTGTCGGCGACCTCGGGGTTCGCTTTGGCGAGGAGCGGTAGGAGGTCGGTGAGGGTGCCGAGGCGCGGCAGGTAGATCTCTTTGTCGGAGAGCATGAGGGCGAGCCTCGTGACGTCGAGGTAGCGCCAGAGTGGGGTGTCGCCGGAGGGGCGGTGCCAGCCGTCGCGGAGTGTGAGGGGGATGGGGGTCTCCGGTTCTAGCAGCGGTGCGAGCAGCCTGCAGTCAGGCGTCCATCGCGGTTGTTGGGAGTGCTTACTTGCTCTCGGCGGTGCGGGACATGAGGTAGTTGCGGACGAGGGTGAGGGCGTTGAGGACGGCGCGTTTCTTGGCGGCTTCGCGGCCCTGGTAGTAGCGGGTGAGGCTGTATTCGGTGCGGTCGCCGTCGGTCAGGGCGATGTGCATGGTGCCGGGGGCCTGTCCTTCGACTTCGGTGCCGCCGGCGATGCCGGTGATGCCGAGGCCGAGTGATGCGTCGAGGCGGATGCGGGCGGCGGCGGCCATGGCCTCGGCGGTCTCTTTCGAGATGACGCCGTACGTGGCGGGGATCTCGGCGGGGACGCCGTTGGCGATCTTGGCCTCGGTGGCGTAGGTGACGAGCGAGCCCTTGAAGTAGTCCGACGAGCCGTCGATGTCCGTGATGGCGTTGGCGATGGCGCCGCCGGTGGCGCTCTCCATCAGGGCGATGGTGAGGCCCTGTTCGCGGAGCATGTTGCCGATGGCGGCGGGGAGCGACTCGTCGTCGATGCCCCAGATGGTGGGGCCGAGGATGGCGCGCGCCTGCTCCTCGACGGGGTGAATGAGGTGCCAGGCCTCCTCGCGGGTGCGGGCCTTCGCGGCGATGCGGGCGTGGACGCCGTCACCGCGGTGGTAGATGCCGATACTGGGGTTGGTGCCCTTGAGGAGCGGAGAGAGCATCTCGTCGACGGTGGACTCGCCGAGGCCGGTGGTCTTGAGGG
>SCVR01000086.1 GCA_004296805.1 Dehalococcoidia bacterium | reverse complement strand
GAACAGCCGAGAGGGTGGAACCGGTGAGCACAGCCACCTTCGCGTGCTCCGCATGGGTACTCGAGGCGTCGAACGCCAGGTCGCCGATGAGCAGAGAGACCGTGAACCCGACCCCCGCGACGACCGCAATCCCGAGCTTATCGAGCCAGCGGACACCCTCACCCAGTTCCAGTCGAAGTACCCGCGAAGCCAGGTAGGTCGTCCCGAAGATCCCCATCGTCTTCCCGGCTACCAGTCCCACCACGACGCCCAGCGCCACGCGATCCGTGAGTGACGAGCGCAAGCCGTCCATCCCACCAAGGCTGAGCCCAGCGGCAAAAAATGCAAAGACCGGAACGGCGATACCCGCTGACAGCGGGCGGATCCGGTGCTCGAGACGCGCAGCCGTGTTCAGGTCGAGACGTGCAGCCTCCACCGGCACCACCAGCCCGAGTGCCACGCCTGCGATCGTGGCGTGCACGCCAGAGGCATGCACCAGCATCCAGGTCACCAGCGCAAGCGGGATCAGCGTCCATGAGGCCAGGCCACCTCGACGGGTCGCCACCCTGAACAGCACCAACACACCGAGTGCCGCCAGCAGGGGGAGCGGATGCACCGTTTCCGTGTAGAACGCACCGATGATGATCACAGCGAGCAGGTCGTCGACGACCGCGAGCGTCAGCAGGAACGTCCGCAAGGCGACCGGCAGGTGGCTGTTCACGATCGCCAGCACCGCGAGCGCAAACGCGATGTCGGTCGCCGTGGGGATCGCCCAACCCCGCAGCGCACCGTCCGAGGCGCCCGCGTTGATCGCGACGTAGAGCAACGCCGGCGCCACCATCCCGCCCACAGCGGCGAGGATTGGGAGTGCCGCCTTTCGCGGCGAACGGAGGTCGCCTGTGACGAACTCCTCCTTCAACTCGAGGCCCACCACGAAGAAGAAGATGGCCAGCAACCCATCGGCGGCCCAAGCCCCCAACGAAAGCCGGAGATGAAGCGCCTCTGGACCAAGTTGGACATCCCGCAGAGCGAAGTAAGCGTGCGCCATCGGGGAGTTCGCCCATACCAGCGCGACCACAGCCGCGCCGAGGACGATCACGCCCCCGGCCGTCTCCTGACGGAGTGCCCACGCGAGACGTGCGACCTCGAACCGTGAACGGCTCGGGAAGAGGGTGCGGTTAGGCCGGGGAGGCATCCGAGGCTCCTGATTCAGCGATCGACGAATCGACTGCCGACCAGACTTCCCGGCGCACCTTCCCCATCGTACCTGACTCTGAGGACGGCGCGGACGCAGCACTTCGGGAGTACGCTGGCGGCGTGCGACGGGGGTGCAAGGAGGGATCCGTGCACCTCGCAGCCATCGACGTCAGCATCCTCGCCGTTGTCCTCGCATCTGTGGCCCACTTCGCGCTCGGCGCGCTCTGGTACTCGCCGATGCTCTTCTCCCGGCAGTGGGCCGCCGCGCTCGACATCAAGATGGACGGCTCCGGCGGCGGCATCGCCGTGCCGCTCGTCGTCAATTTCGTCGGGTGCCTCATCACCAGTGTCGTCGTCGGCATCCTCTACCTCTGGGGCGGCGGCGATGGGCCACTGGACGGCATCGTCTGCGGCCTGCTCGTCGGCGCATGCGTCATCGCCGTCGAGAACCTCAACCGCCCGATGTATGAGCGCACGCCTTGGGCGCTCTACTGGATCAACAGTGGCTACTCAATCGCCGCCTTCGCCCTCGTCGGCCTCGTCTACAGCCTCGTCGCCTAGACACCGTCGAGACGTCACCACTCGTCTGCGTCGCCTGCAACCGCAGGCGGCGTAGACTCGCGGCGTGCCCGACGACGCCGCCAACCCGCCGCTCAACCTCACCCGCTGGTGCCTCGAGGCGCGCGCGGCTGGTCCCCTGCGCGACCGCACGCTCTTTACCTTCGTCCACGGCGACGGCCGCGAAGAACGTTGGACCGCAGTCGAGGCCTGGGCGCGCATCGAGCGCACGGCACGCGGCCTCCTCGACCTCGGGCTACAGCCCGGCGAGCGCGTCCTCGTACGCCTGCCCCACGCGCCGGCCTACGCCTTCGCCTTCTTCGCCGCGAACCTCGCCGGCCTCGTCCCCATCCCCTCCTCGCCGGCCCTCACCACCGAGGAGGCAGCCTTCCTCGCCGAAGACGCCGAGGCCGCCGCGCTGATCGCAGGTGACGGCATGGCCATTGACGGTTTCCGCGGACGCATCCTCTCGGAACGCGACCTCGATGCCCTCGACGGCACCGCGACGCTCCCCGTGACCCACGCCGAGGATCCCGCGTTCCTTATCTACACCTCGGGCACCACCAGCAAGCCGAAGGGCGTGCTGCATGCGCAGCGCACGGTTCGAGGCCGCGCGATGATGCGCGAGGGCTGGCAGGGCTTCGGCCCGGACGACGTCACGCTGCACGCCGGCACGCTCAACTGGTCGTACACCCTTGGCGTGGGGTTGATGGACGCCTGGGCCGCCGGCTCGCACGCGATCCTCGCGGCTGGCGTGGAGACGACGCAGTGGCCCGCGCTCATGGCGCGCCTCGGTGTCACCATCTTCGTCGCCGTCCCCACCGTGTACCGCCAGATGCTGAAGTACGCCCGCCCTGAGGACCACGACCTCTCACGGCTCCGCCACGTCCTTGTCTCCGGGGAAGCCCTCGCGCCCACGCTCTACGACGAGTGGACGAGCCGCACCGGCACTGAGATGTACGAAGCGCTCGGCATGACCGAGTTGAGCACGTACATCTCAGCGGGCCCCGTCACCCCCGTGCGCCGAGGCTCCCCGGGACGCCCGCAGCCCGGCCGCCGCGTCGCCATCCTCGACCCGGCGAGCGCGGAGCCCCGCCTCCTGCCCGTGGGCGAGGTCGGCTTGCTCGCCTCACACCGCAGCGACCCTGGCCTGATGCTGCGCTACTGGCACCGCCCGGACGAGGAAGCCGTGGTGTTCCGCGGCGAGTGGTTCACCGGCGGTGACCTCGCAGCCCTCGATGCTGACGGCTACGTCTGGTTCCACGGCCGAGCCGACGACACCATCAAGTCGTTCGGCTATCGCCTCTCCCCCAACGAGATCGAGGCTGCCATCGAGGCATGCCCCGGAGTGCTCGAGGTCGCAGTGGTCGGTCACAAGATCGATGAGCAGAAGACGCTCGTCACCGCGTGCGTGGTCCCGCAGGCGGGCGTCACCCTCGATGTCGCAACCCTCGAGGCCCATGCAAAGCAGCACCTCGCCGAGTACAAGCGCCCGCACGAGTTCGTGCTGCGCACGGAGCCGCTGCCCCGCACGCGCAACGGCAAACTCGTGCGCCGGGTCGTCCTCGAAGAACTCGCGGACCGCTAGCCGCTCGACCGCTTGCTACGCCTTCGCGAGCAGCGCCTTCGCCTTACCGCCCGGTGCTGACACGATCATCTCGATCAGCGTCCGCACGATGTTCGGCTCCAGCCCCTCCGTGTGGCCTTTGTCGAGGCGCAGGACGTCCGCGATCACCCACCCGCCTCGTGCGTTCGGGTAGACGTAGACCTGCGCCGTCCCCGGCCGGGCATCGAGACCCCACGAGGCGTTCGACTTCCCCTCGCGCATCCGGTCGTAGATCTGCCCCGCCTCGGTATCCACGACGTCAGCGAGGTGCTGGCGCGGTCCGGCGCCGTACTTCGTCGCCCACGGCGATGCCTCCGGCAGTGTCACGATCTCGTGCTCGCCGATCGCAAAGATGAACGACATGTCGGTGTCCGGGATCGGCGGCGGCCCCGGACGTTCCGATGGCGCAGGCACATACCCGCGCGTCGGAAGGAAGAAGGCGTCAGGCCGCTCGTGACCGCCGAGGCGCCCCCCGGACAGGCTCAACCAGCCGTCCACGCGGTCGCGGAAGAACGGGTCCTGCAGCAGCCGTGCGGAGGTCTGCCCGCCCTGCGAGTGCCCCACCAGCCAGAACGCGCGGATGTCCTCAAGACCGTACTTCTCGAACACGTAGTTCACGATGTGCTTCAGGTGCTCGTCATCCGCCTCGGCGACCCAGCGCCGCGAGGGCTCCTTCGTCGCCGCCGAGGGCGTCGCGATCACCAACCGGAACCGCTCCTTGTAGTCGTGCGCAGGGAAGTAGGCGTGCTGCCACTGCCCGACGGAGCCGCCGCCGTGCAGGTTCA
>SCVR01000085.1 GCA_004296805.1 Dehalococcoidia bacterium | reverse complement strand
CATCGTTGGTCCGTACGCCACGGGACGTGGACGCCGAGGGCGCCGCCGAGCCGATCTGCGTCGTCACGGAGAAGACGCTGATGGCGCAGTTCGACGAGGAACTGGGCACGGGGAAGAGCGTCATCGAAGACATCGTGACGGCGGTCGTGACGCGACACACCTATGACGAAGTGGCCTCGGTGGATGGCAAAGAGAAGTTGAAGCGCGAGATCCAGGAAGCGATCGAGCAGGTGATGCACGAGCCGAAGGTCGTGCGCGTCCTGTTCACGAACTTCGTGGCGCAGTAGCCGGGCGACCGAGCGAGTCGAGAAGAGCGGAGGCAGAGCCATGCGGGAAGACCGCGCGCTCTCTGAGTCCGAAATTGAGGCGCTGCTGACGCGCATCCCCGGTGGCGGGGGTGGCGGTCAGGACGTCAACACGCCCGCCCAGGCCAGCCGTGACTTCGCACGCGCGGTGAAGGCATACGACTTCCGTCGTCCGGACAAGTTCTCCAAGGAGCAGTGGGCCACGCTGCAGTCGATGCATGACCAGTTCTCTCGCCTCCTGAGCGCGGCGCTGTCATCCCGACTCCGCACGTTGGTCCAGGTGCACCTCACCTCGCTGGAGCAGGGGCTGTACGAAGAGTGGCAGGGGCAGTTGCCCCATCCGACGATCTGCTACGTCCTCTCCATGCAGCCTCTCTCGGGCAACATCGTGGTCGAGGTGGGCATGGAGGTCGCGGGAGAGGTCATCGACCGTCTCCTGGGTGGCACCGGGACGCGACTGCCGGAGTCCCATGAGATCGGTGAGATCGAGATCGGCCTGCTGCGGGCGTTCTCCCGTTCGATCACGCACGCGCTCTCCGAGATCTGGTCGCAGATCCAGCCGCTCGAGTTGCAGGTCCAGGACATCGGCCTGGACGCCAGCCTCGTGCAGGTCGCCGGCCCTTCGGACGTTGCGGTCGCGGTGGTCTTCAACGTCTCGGTCGGGTCACACACCGGCCGGATGTCGATCTGTATCCCGTACACCGTCCTGGAACCGATCGTCGGTAAGTTGTCGGCGCAGGTGTGGATCGCCAGCGGCAAGTACTCGCCCGTGACGGACGAGGAGCGCCGCACGATGGCGGCCCTGATCCACCGCAGCCAGCTGGAACTGGTCGTCCGCCTTGGTGGCGTCGATGTGCCAGCGAGCGTGCTGATGGAACTCCAAGAGGGCGACACGTTCGTGATCGACCGACGCCCCGGTAAGGCGCTCGACGTCCTGGTGGGCGGCCGGGTGCGCTTCACGGCTCTTCCGGGCACCTCCGGATCAAACCTTGCGATCCAGATCGCTGAAGCAGTGGACGACGACGCGGAGCTGCGGTTGCCGCCGCTTCCACCCGTGGTCTCGCCGCAGCAGGTGGCACAGGCGATGCAGCAGCCGGCGATGTCCGGCGACGCAGCCGTCGCGTAGGCGACGGTCGAGGGAGGCCAGCGATGGCAGACGGAATCTCGGACGACATCGACGCGCTGTTCGACGCGACGCCTCCCGGCGTCTCCGTGCGAGTGGCGCGCGCGCTGAGCGCGGTGAGCGCACAGGCGCGTGACCTGCTCGGCGCGGGCCTGGAGAGCGTCACGGGACGGCCCGTCCAGGTCGCGGATGTCGCGATCAAAGCGGCCACCTATTCCGAGGTAGAGACCGAGTTCGCCTCACTGCCGCACATGGGCTTCGAAGTCCGGGTGGCGTTCTCGCCGAGCGAGTCACATCTGCTCGGGGCGTTGGTGCAGTTGCCTGACCTCGGCACGCTCCTCGCCATCGAAACGGGTGAGGCCGCACTGGCGGACGCAGACTTCGCGCGCGCGCAGACGGCGACCGTGGGGACCAGCGTCCGCGAACTGCTGGACTTCATCAGCATCACGCTGTTCGCGGGCGCGCTCGCGGGACTTGAGGTCACCCTCTCGGACCTGCGGATCGGCCAGATCGAATACACGATGGGCATCGTCTCGGACGTGGCACGCAACGCGCCATCGGTCCGTGTCGACCTGTCGCTCATGGCAGACGGCAAGTACGCCGGCGTGATCACGCTGGTCGTGCCGGAGCCGTTCCTCGATCGCCTCGCGGACGCCGCCGCGCCTGAGGACGAGGTCGAGCCGGTTGAGCCGACTCCGCTCCGCCGCGGCCCGTCGAGTGCCCGTCCGGGGTCGGGGCCGTCCGCGGGGAACGACGACGTGGACGTGCACCCGGTGCGCTTCCCGCCGCTCCCCGAGATCCGGGGGATGCCGGCGGGCGGTGTCCCGCGGTCGCTCGACCTAATCATGGACGTCTCCATGCGCGTCACGGTGGAACTCGGCCGGTCCTCGATGACCGTGGAGGACGTGCTGTCACTCGGGCCGGGTTCCGTGGTCGAACTGAACAAGCTCGCCGGTGAGCCGGTGGACGTGCTCGTCAACGAGCAGTTGATCGCCCGCGGCGAGGTCGTGGTGGTCGATGAGAACTTCGGCGTCCGCGTGACGGAGATCGTCTCGCCGCGCCGCCGGGCGCACGCGATCGGGGGGATGTGATGCGGCAGCGTCTCGCGATCCTCGGTGGCCTCCTCCTGGCGATGCTGCCCGCGAGTGCGGGAGCAGAGTCGGTCGGCGGGTCAGTGACGTCGTTCGGTGTGGGGGAGTGGCTGGGGCTGATGCTCCGGTTGGGCCTCGTCATCGGCGTGATCTGGGCGGCGGTCTACGCGATGCGCTGGTACACGCGACGCGTGGGCGGCGAGCGCCGCGGCGTGCTGCGGTCCCTCGACATCATTGAGACACGATCGCTTGGTCCGAACCGGGCGCTGCACCTCGTGCGCCTCGGTGAGCGGGCGGTGCTCATCGGCGTGACGCCGGAGCGCATCAACGCACTCATGGAGATCACGGACCCCGAGGTGCTCGAGGGCCTCGAACTGACCTCGGACGGTGCGTCTCGTCCGGCGGCGTTTGGCGCGCTGCTGGCCGGCCTCGGCGCTGGCGCGTCGAGGTCGTCGCAGGCCATGGCGGAGGAGCCTGCCCGCGCCCGTTCGATGGGCGACCTGATCAGCCGTGCGGAGAAGTCGGAGCAGGGGAAGCCGGCGAAGACGAAGCAGGTGAAGAAGCAGAAGGCCTCGCGCCGCCCGAGGCGGACGCTGGCTGACCGAGTGTTCGGCTCGCTCGGCTTCGCGCCCGTGGAGAGCACACCGCAGGCGATCGCTCGCCTGCGCGCTCAGGCTGCTGCTCAAGCGGCGGCGCAGGCTGCCCGGGAAGCGGCGCAGCCGATGCCCGCACCCGACACCATGCCGCTTGTCCCGGCGTCGTTGGCCGAGCCAATCGCCCCGCCACCGCCGGCGCCGAAGGCCTCGCTCTTCGAGCGGCTCGCGACGCAGGAGTTGAACGCACCCGCGCCAACCGTGGCTCCGAGCGCGACGCAGACGTTGCGTGCGCTCTCCGGGTACGCGGCCGCACAGCAGTCCTCGCAGGTGGCGACCGACGCGTCGCTGCTCGCACGCGAGTCGCGGATCGCGGAGGCGCAGCGCGCCATCATGGCCGCCCGTCAGAAGGCGAGCTAGCCCGTGACGCTGAGGCCACGCCCCATCATGACGCGCATCCGGCGCATCTCCCACCCCTCGCCGCGTGGGCTGCTGCTGGTTGTCGCTCTGGGTGGCGTGGCGATCCTCGGGAGCGGGTGTGTCGCGGCGAACGGCACGGCCAGCGTGCCCGGTGTGGGACCTCAGTCCGTCGACGACCCGAGCGGGCGCGCGACCGGCGTGCAGTTGTTGCTGCTGCTGACGACGCTGTCACTGGCCCCGGCGCTGCTGCTGATGGTCACCTCGTTCACGCGGATCATCATCGTGCTGTCGCTCGTGCGGAACGCCGTCGGTGTCCCGCAGTTGCCGCCGAACCAGGTGCTGTTGGGCCTCGGGTTCCTGCTCACGGTGTTCGTGATGGCGCCGGTCTGGCAGACCGTAAACCGCGACGCACTACAGCCGTATCTCGCCGGGCAGATCCAGCAGGGCGAGGCGCTGAAGCGTGCCGAGGATCCCGTGCGCACGTTCATGCTGGCACAGACGCGCGAGTCAGACCTCGACCTGTTCGTGGGGCTGTCTTCAGAGGCGGCCGCGCCCGAGAGCATCGAGCAGGTCCCGACCTATGTGGTGATCCCCGCGTTCATCCTGAGTGAGCTGAAGACGGCCTTCCTCATGGGGTTCATCATCTTCGTGCCGTTCCTCATCATCGACATCGTCGTCTCGTCGGCCCTGCTGTCGATGGGGATGATGATGCTGCCCCCGGTGGTGGTCTCCTTGCCGTTCAAGATCTTGCTCTTCGTACTTGTCGACGGATGGGGCCTCATCATCGGCTCGCTCGTGAAGAGCTTCGTCACGTAACCGCCGTTCCTGAGTGGGGAATACCCGGATCTTCTGGCAGACAGACAGGCATTGAGGACAACGCATGAACGACGCATCGGTCATCGGTCTGGCACAGGGCGCTTTGATGACGGCGCTCATGATCTCGGCGCCGATCCTCATCGTGTCGCTGGGCATCGGCCTGATCGTGTCGGTGTTCCAGGCGATGACGCAGATCAACGAAGCGACGCTCTCCTTCGTGCCGAAGGTGCTGGGGGTGTTCGCTGTCTCCGCGCTGATGGGGCCGTGGATGATCGGGACGATGGTGAACTACACGACGAGGCTGTTCGTCGCATTGCCGGACCTGGCGCGTTAGTTGCTGACCCAGGTCTTCTCCGTCTCGCCAGAATGGTCGGCGAACTTCCTGCTCATCCTGGCGAGGCTGACCTCGGCTGTCGTCGCCTCCCCGCTGTTCGGGGCGCGCTCGGTGCCGGCGCAGGCGAAGATCGGTTTTGCGGTGTTGCTGTCGCTGGTCGTGCTGCCGATGCAGGCGAAGCCGGACGCGGTCTCCACGAACCTGCTCGTGTTCGCCTCGATGATCGGCTCCGAGGTGCTGGTGGGGCTGGCGATTGGCGTCGCCATCTCACTCGTGTTCCAGACCGTCGAGATGGCCGCGGCGATCGTCAGTGTGCAAGCTGGGTTCGGCGTCTCGGCCGTCCTCGACCCGCTGACGGGTGCACAGACCGGCATGCTGGAGCAGTTCTACCGCCTCTTGGTCACACTCCTGTTCTTCGCGATCAACGGCCACTACCTCGTGGTGCGCTCGCTGCTGCACACGTTCGAGGTGGTCCCGGCCGGGCACGCCGACCTCTCGGTGATCGCCGGTGACCGGGTAGTGCCGTTCTTCACCTCGCTCTTCTCGGCGGCGGTGCAGATCGCGCTGCCGGCCTTCGGTGCGCTCATCCTCGCTGACATCGCGATGGCGTTCGTCGGTCGGAGCGTCCCGCAGTTGAACGTGCTGGTGGCGGGGTTCCCCGTGAAGATTGGAGTGGGCCTGCTCACGCTGTCCGCGTCGATGCCGTTGGTCGTGGCGTTCCTCAGCACCTTCCTCGGACGGGCGCTGGTGGACGTCAACGGGTTCCTGGTGCCATAGATGCCCGGAGAACGCACCGAAGCCCCTACCGCGAAGCGCGTCTCCGACGCCCGCAAGCGAGGACAGGTCGTCCACTCGCGCGAGGTGGATACGGCTGTGGCAGTCCTCGCCTCGGTGGCTGTCTTCAAGATGGCCGGCGGGATGATGTGGGCGAACGTCGAAGGCATGGCGCGGCGCACCTGGATGTACGCCGGCGAGGCGCCGCTGACGATCGATCTGGCCTCGCAGAGCGGCACCGCGCTGATCTGGCAGGCCACGATGATCCTCGCGCCCCTGCTGGGCGTGCTCGCCACGCTCGCCATACTCGGCGCGTGGCTGCAGACCGGTGGCCCGCTGTTCACCTCGGAGGCTGTGAAGCCGCAGTTCAAGCGGCTCGACCCGATCGCCGGCGCGAAGCGCATGGGCGCGTCGCGTCAGGCATGGGTGGGCCTCGCGCGGACGATGGCGAAGTTCGTCGTCCTGGGGTTGGTGGCGTGGCTGACGCTGCGCTCGCGGTGGAACGACCTGATCGCGCTCGGCCTCGGCGGCGACCTGCGCGCCTCGATTGGTGCGCTGACGGCGATCGCGTTCGACCTGGCGTTCCGCGTTGCGCTCGTCCTGGTGGCGATCGGGGCGGCGGACTTCTTCTTCCAGCGAATGGAGTGGCTTCGCGAGCTCCGCATGTCGCGCGACGACATGAAGGACGAGATGAAGCAGACCGACGGCGACCCGCAGGTGAAGGGCCAGTTGCAGCGCGCCCGCCGCTCCCTGATGGCCCGCGTCATGCAGAACGTGCCGAAGGCGGACGTGATCATCGTGAACCCGACCCACTACGCGGTGGCGTTGAAGTACGACCCTGCGACGTCGCGGGCGCCCATCCTCCTCGCCAAGGGCGCGGACCTGATGGCGTTCCGCATCCGCGAGGTCGCGAAGGAGCACGGCATTGCCGTGATCGAGAACCCGCCCCTGTGCCGTGCCGTCTACCAGGCGGTTCGTGTGGGGCAGGAGATCCCGCCCGCGCTCTATGAGGCCGTGGCGGAAGTGCTGGCATTCGTCTACCGCGTGCGCACCGGCCTCCGCCGGGCCTCGGCGTAGCGGCAGGCGAGGGAGGTCGAGATGGCGCAGGCAGGGGCTGTGGGACGCAGCGAGGGTGCGCTCGGGGCGCTGACGAAGAACTCAGACGTCGTGCTGGCGCTCGGCGTGCTGATGCTCGTCGGCCTCATGGTCGTGCCGCTGCCGCCGTTCCTGCTCAGCCTGCTGATCGTCACCAACCTGGCGATGTCGATCACGATCCTTCTGATCGCGCTGTACACCAAGGACGTCCTCTCGTTCTCCGTGTTCCCCTCGCTGCTCCTTTTGATCACGCTCTTCCGGCTCTCCCTGAACATCGCCTCGACGCGGCTCATCCTGCTGCACGGTGACGCCGGGGCGGTGATCGACTCGTTCGGGCAGTTCGTGGTCGGCGGATCGCTCGTCGTGGGTATCGTGGTCTTCCTCATCCTGCTCGTGGTGCAGTTCGTGGTGATCACGAACGGTGCGGGCCGCGTGGCCGAGGTGGCGGCGCGGTTCA
>SCVR01000015.1 GCA_004296805.1 Dehalococcoidia bacterium | reverse complement strand
GTCAGGCGTCTCTCTCTCCCCGAGAGCGCGGCGCAATGAAATCGAGGAGGAGCCCCCATGGCCGAGCCCATGATCACCGAGGCGGTGCTGTCCTGGCCGTGCTGTGTCCACTGCCCGCCCGGGTGCGCGTCGCACCACGCGACCAAGCTCAACGGGAACCCGCACCGCGAGCCGTGCCCCGAGCTGGTGACCTACCCCGGCACGGGCGACCCCCGGCCGCAACGCTGCCAGGGGTGAGGGTCAGGCCTGGTCGGCCTGGTCGCCCTCGTCCTGCAGCGCGCGCCAGGCCGACGCTGCCTCGCCGCGGGAGACGATGACCTCGATCGAGGCCCGCTCGAGCTTCGTGATCCGGTGCTCGTGGTCCTCTAGCCGGTCGTGAGACTCAGCCAGGGACGCGACGGCCTCGGCCAGCTTCCCGAGGTGGTGCTCCTGGGCCTCGAGCCGGACGCCGACCCCGGGCAGGGCCGGCGCGATCTCGCGGCCGGTGATGGAGTCGCGGATCGCGTCGCGGCCGATGATGGAGTCGCGGATCGCGACGGCCTCGGCCTGGGCCCGGTGGATGCGGGGCCGGGCCCAGCGGACCCAGCCGAGGACGATGCCGCCGAGCGCGGCCAGGCTGAGGATCAGCGTGACGATGGTCTGGGTGTGGTTCACTCGGGGGCTCCTGTGCTCGCCTTCTGTGGGGGGCCGACGTACGGCAGATCGGGCATCCCGAGGTACGCGAGGACGGCGGCCGGGTCGAACCCGGCCTCGACCCAGGTCTTCGCGGCATCGGCGAGCGAGGTCCGCTCGCGGTCGTCGGCCTCGCGGTCCTCGGGGACGACCCGGTCGTGGTCGAACTCGAGGTCGGTGGCGTCGAACATCGGCAGGAGCCGGTGGTTCAGGGCCTGCTTGATGCGCTCGCAGCGGGGCTTGACCAGCCAGCGGGCGAACGAGATCTCGCCGGCCTCGGCGTTGGCCTTGTTCACGTCCTGGCTGTTGCCGAGCATGTGGCCGTGGATGCCGAACGCCTCGCGGATGACCTCGCGCGCGAGGCCGCGGAGCTGGACGAACTGCATGTCGCGCTGGGACATGGACCGGTCCTTCCAGGTGCCCTGCTCGAGGACGGCCACCCGGTGGGCCTGGGCCACGCCCTGGTGCTGCTCGCGCCACCGTTCGGTGAGCTCGCGGAACGCGTCGTCGTCGAGCCGGTCGGGGACCTCGATGATCCCGCCCGGCTCGGCCGAGTTGATGAAGAAGTTGCGGTTCCACTCCGCGGAGAACCGCGCCGAGTCGAGGTCGACCATCGCGGCCTGCACCGGGCCGAGGCCGCGGTACGGGTCGAGGGGGTTCGGCATCTTGAGGTGGATGACGTCGTCGACGCTGAGGGGGACCTGCTCGCCGTTGGCGCCGGTGTAGATGTAGCCGGCGAGGAAGTCGTCGCCGGGGATCGGGGTGATCCGGTCCGGCCGGACCGGCCACAGCTCCAGCGGCAGCGGCGACCGCGGGTCGCGGTAGATCACGATGGGGCCCTCGCCGACGAGGTCGATGTGCTGCTGCACCGTCTCGACCAGGTGCTGCCGGGTCATGAACGGGTTGGGGTTGTTCCACAGGTCGAGGGCCGCGTGCTTGGTGACCTCGATCCGGCGGTCGTCGACCGGCCCGAACTTGCGGCGCTGGTCCGGTGACTTCCGCCAGAGCTTCCAGTCGACCTGACTGGTGGCGTTGCTGGTGCGGTGCACGATCGCGAAGAGTGTGCCGACCGACCCCATCGCGGACAGCTGCGCCTCGGCGGTGTTGGGACCGGCGCCCCACGGCAGGTTCACGCGCCCCCGCGCGCGGCCGTACGCCGACGGGGCCTTCTGGGTGACGCCGCCGACGACGCCTCCGATGATCGACTTGGCCATCAGGTGACCCTCCATTCGAGGACGAGGAGGCCGAGACCGGTAGCGGCCAGGCCAAGGGTGGTGCCCAGGTCGGAGCGGGCGATCGTCCACACCGACGCCACGAGGAACGCCAGGCCGAGGATGCCGAGGATCAGCGGCATGTGGGGGGCGAGACGACGGATCACGTGATCATCCTCAATCTGGGTTGGGTGGCGGGCGGGAGAGTGCGGGCCAGGTGCACAGCGCCGGCCGCGGCATAGACCGCGTCGACGTGGTCGTCGCCGAGGGCGAAGACCCACCGCTTCCCGGTGAACTGCTTCTCGGCGGTGGCGACCTGGGCGTCGAGGAGGGAGTCGCCGGAGTGGGCGACCTGGCCGGTGGTGACCTGCTCGGCGAACCCCATGCACACGGCCGGGGTGTCGCGGGTGATCTCCTCGAGGGCGACGCCGCGGGGTGGCCAGTTGTCGCGCTTCTTCGCGATGCTCGCGGCGACCGCGGCGGCCGGCCCGGACGGCAGCCACCCGACCTTCCTCGGCTTCACCTTCGCGACCCAGCTGGGGAGGTCGGCCTGCAGGTCCTTGGTGCAGCCGGGGCCCGCCCAGGCCGTCACTGGGTCGATGCGGACGCGGCCGTCGTCGAGGAGCGCGGCGGCGTACAGCGTGGCGTGGAGGCCGTCCTCGGAGACCTCGACGCACAGCGTGACGCGGGACCGCACCGCGGACAGGTCGCCGGGGTCGAGGCAGCCGGGCCGGATCGAGGGGTGTCGGACGCCGAGGGGGATGAGCTGGGCCGGGTCGAACTCCCGCTCCCAGGCGTCGAGGTCTAGCGCGTTGTCCATGGCGGGGACCCGCTGGCACATCCGCTCGGTGCGGAACCCGGCGAGCTTCTTCCCGCCGATCCGCATCGCGGCGGCGCCCTCGTTGAGGAGGTCCTCGACGAGGATCCGGCGGCCGGCGTTCGGGTTGGCCTGCAGGAGGGCGTCGATGTCGACCGGTGAGGCGCCGTCCGGTGAGGAGTATTCGGCCAGGCCGAGCCGTTCGTCACCGACCCCGGTGTCGATGAACCGGAGGGCCTCGTCGCGGGTGTCGTTGAGGACGACGGACTTGTCCGACCCGGCGTTCGTGATCATGATCGCCTGGGCGTCGGGCACCGCCGACATCGCGTCATAGGACGCATCCCACGCCGAGTAGTCGTGATGCTGCCGCAGCTCGTCGAGGACCAGCCGGTCGATCGTCAGGGACCGGCCGCCCTCCTCGTTCGACGCCGCGATCTTGTACCGCGACCCCTCCTCGAGCTCGGCCTCGAGGGGGTCCGCGCGCCAAAGGACCTGCTCGCCGTTGGCCTTGCGGATCCCGCCACGCTTGGGGATCTCGGCGTTCAGCTCGGGGATCCGGCGGGCGAGCTTGCACGCTTTCCGCCAGGACTCCGCGGCGTAGTCGAGCTTCGTGGAGGTGCCGAGCACCACCCCGACCCGGGTGACGAACATCCAGTAGAGGGTCAGCACCACCAGGAGCTCGGTCTTCCCGTTCTGCCGGGCGACGAGGATCAGGTACTTCCGAAAGCGGGGCCGGCCGTCGGGGAGGAGCTCGCCGAGGTGGATCGCGACCCACTCCTCCCACGGGTCGAGGGGGTGCTTCAGGACGTGCCGGGCGAACAGGATCACCGCGAACCCGTACGACGTCGCCGGGGTCAGCGGCTCCCCGTCCTCGGGGCAGAGGAGTTGGTCGTCGTCGCCGTACTCGGGAAACTCCCCGTCGTCGTTCATCGTGGACCACCCGCACGACGGGCACGTGTCCGGTGTCAGCTCACGAAGCGGAGGAGTCCACAGCCGGGGCTCGGTTCGACCCAAGTGCTCGGAGGTGTCCAAGGGGAGAGGGACCACCGTCATTGCCGCCACCTCCCCCCGGCGTGGCGAGGATGGCGTTGCGGGCCTTCGGGGTCAGGCCGAGCTGCTCGAGGGCGGCCAGGAGCTTGGGGCCGATCGTCGCGGCCACGTGGACCTGTTCGATTCGAGCGGCGAGGGCCTCGAACTTCTCGAACAGGTCGTCCTCGACGTCGGCCTTCGCCAGCTGGCGGAGGGCCTTGGTTGCGGCGGTCGAGATCACGTCGGCGTCGTCGAGCTCGAGGGCGTACCGCTTGGCCAGCGCGACGGTGGCGGCGTCCTGGGCGCCGGCCGGCTGCGCTCTCAGCGCGGACTGGAGGGCGGTCAGGACCGAAGGTGTTCGACGTGCCGGCACGACCTGACACCTCCTGACCGGGACACTCGCTCTCTTCGGAGTTTACGCTCAAGTGCGCATAGGTATGCGTATACTCCGACTAGTAGCCGTGGAAGGGGCGTGGGTGATGCGGAGCCGACTGCCGAGCAACCTGACAGCCGACGTCTGGCGGCACCTCAGGGCCCGGGACCAGCGCCCCCGCCCCGCCGTGGAGGCCCGGCTGCGGGTGCGGAACAACGCGGACGGCAGTACGCGCATCGACCTGATGGACGAGATCGGGTTCTGGGGGATCACCGCCCAGGACTTCGTCGACGAGCTCCTCGCAATCGACGCGAGTGTCATCGAGCTCCACGTCAATTCCCCCGGCGGTGACGTGTTCGACGGCGTCGCGATCATGAACGCCCTCATCGACCACCCCGCGACGGTGAACATCGTCGTCGACGGACTCGCGGCCTCGGCCGCGTCGTTCGTGTGCGTCGCCGGTGACAACGTGAAGATGAACCGCGGCGCACAGATGATGATCCACGACGCCCTCGGCATGTGCGTGGGGAACGCCGCCGACATGGAGCAGATGAAGGGCCTCCTCGACCGGGTCTCCGACACGATCGCGGGCCTCTACGCCGAGCGCGCCGGCGGCACCGTCGAAGGCTGGCGGGACCTGATGCGCGCCGAGACGTGGTACTCGGCCAGCGAGGCAGTCGAGGCCGGCCTGGCCGACGAGTCCGGCGCCAAGGGCCCCGAGGAGGAGGAGCCCGGCGAGGACGAGGGCGGCGACGAGTCCGGCGAGGGCGACGAGGAGAAGCCGCCGCCGGGCGACGACGAGGACGAGGACGAGGACGAGGACGAGGACGAGGACGAGAAGGCCGCCGCGGCCACCGCCCGGTTCGCGGCCCAGCTCGCCCAGTTCGTCTACGCCGGCCGCGCACAGGCGCCACCCCCCACAAACCCCCAGGCCGCCGCGGTGGCGGTCGATGTAACGCAACTGCAGAAGGCTCTGGAAGGGGCATTCACGTGACCACTGCCACCATGTCGCTCGACGAGCTCGAGGCGACCCTGAAGGACCAGTCGAAGATCGTCGAGCTGGTCAACAACGGCAAGCTCGGCCAGTTCCTCAAGGACTACGCCGACGCCAAGGCCGACGCCCACAACGACGTCGCCACCCAGGTCAAGGAAGAGACCCAGCGGGTCCTGGCCCAGTGGCTGAAGGACCACGGCTCGACCCAGCGTCTCAACCTGACGCCCGACTCCGCGGTCGGCAGCCTCGCCGCGAAGCGGTCGAAGATCTACAACGCCAACGCCCCCGGCGCCGGCGTCGACAAGCTGGTGAAGAACCACGGCGAGTTCCTCCAGGCGATCTGGCACAAGTCGCAGGGCGCCGGCGCCGGCGAGCTGCAGGACAAGATCCACGCCGTCCGCAACGCCTTCGGCTCCACCGTCCCCAGCGACGGCGGGTTCCTCATCCCCGAGACCCTCCGTTCCGAGCTGCTCGCGGTGGCGCTCGAGTCGTCCATCGTCCGCTCCCGCGCGCGGGTCATCCCCATGGACTCGCTGCGTGTCCCGATCCCCACGATCGACGACACCTCGCACGCCTCCAGCGTGTACGGCGGCATGGTCGGCTACTGGACCGAGGAGGCCGGCGCGCTGACCGACTCGTCCGCGAAGTTCGGCCGGGTGGTCCTCGACGCGAAGAAGCTCACCGGGTACAGCGAGGTCCCGAACGAGCTGTTCCAGGACGCGATCGGGTCGTTCTCCGCGCTGATCGAGGAGCTGTGGCCCGAGGCCATCAGCTTCTTCGAGGACGTCGCGTTCCTCACCGGCTCCGGTGTCGGCGAGCCCCTCGGTGTCCGCAACGCCGCCGCGAAGATCACGGTCACCGCGACCGCGTCCGGGAACGACATCGAGTTCGCCGACGTCGCGAGCATGTACTCGCGGATGCTGCCGGCCTCCCTGGGCCGCGCGGTGTGGATCGCGTCGATCGACACGTTCGTCGACCTGGCCCGCCTCGAGGTGTCCACCGGTTCGCCGGCGGTGTGGCTGAACAACGGCCTCGCCGAGGGTCCCCCCATGACGCTGCTCGGCCGGCCGGTCATCTTCACCGAGAAGATGCCCGCCAAGGGCAGCGCCGGCCAGCTGTCGTTCGTCGACTTCGGCTACTACCTGGTCGGCGACCGGCAGGTCATGCAGATCGAGACCTCGCCGCACTACAAGTTCAAGAACGACCAGACGGCCGTTCGGATCATCGAGCGCGTCGACGGCCGGCCGTGGCTGAACTCGGCCATCACCCCGGCCAACGGCGGCGCG
Source organism: Dehalococcoidia bacterium (assembly GCA_004296805.1). GTDB lineage: Bacteria > Chloroflexota > Dehalococcoidia > UBA2979 > UBA2979 > SURF-43. The sequence continues at coordinate 32,943 of SCVR01000015.1, read as the reverse complement.
ACCCTGTCCCCGTTCGTCGAGCTCGGCGCCGACTGACGTTGCCGGTCCCGGGCGGCATTGACACCCCGCCCGGGGCTTGCTCCGAAGTGGCAATCAACCCCCACAAGGAAGGCACATCATGACCAAGGCACTCGGCCGGCTCTTCGACATCGGCAGCGTCGTGGCTCCCATCGCGGACCTCGCAGCCGGCGCGAACACCGGCCACCGGGTCCACCTGAAGAACTGCGGCGGCGTCGCGTTCGTCGTGCTGAAGGGCGTCGCGTCCGCCGGCACCGACGACGTCGTCGTCGACGTCAAGGAGCACACCGCCGCCACCAGCGGCACCTCCCGCGACCTCGACGTCGTCACGACCGCCTACATCAAGAACGAGGCGAGCCTCGACGGCGACGAGACCTGGACCAAGCTGACGCAGACCGCGGCCAGCGAGGTCACCCTCGCCGGCGCGACCTACGCCGCACACCAGGCGATCCTCGTCATCGAGGTCGACGCGACCCAGCTCTCCGATGACTGCGAGTGGGTCAGCGTGGACATCGCCGACCCGGGCACGGGCGGCACCATCCCCGGCGCCGTCATCGCGATCCCGTACGACCTCACGGTCCAGCGGGCGCCGGAGAACCTCGCGCAGCTCAACGCCTGATGACTCGCTGGACCTGTCGCACCTGCTCGACCAAGTTTCAGGTCGGGCTGGTCGACATGTGTCCGACGTGCACAGGCACCGACGTCGGGCAGACGGACACCCTCACCTCGGTGAGGGGCGGCGTCCTCCTGCCCGGCGTTGTCGTCGAGTCCGACACGGCCGGCCCCGGGGCGGCCGAGGAGAGCGAGAAGCCATGGCCTGGGAGCAGCTCGTCGACTTCGCCCGCGAAGCCGCGGAAGAGCGCCGGGCCCGCGAAGCCCAGCCGCCCGAAGCGTGTCCCCGGGACGGGGAGCCGCTCACAACAGGGCCGGGCGGGGTCCTCTTCTGCGAGTTCGACGGCTACCAGTGGCCCCGCGACGGGCGGATGACATGAGCCTCCCCGGGGTGCTCCTGGCGCCCGAGCACCACTGGACGTGCCCGAACTGCTCGGCGACGCACGTCACCCGCGAGGCCCGGCCGCACACCCCGTTTCACTCCTGCCGCGGCCTGCGGGGCCTCACCGCCCCGTTCGTCGCGGCCGGGACGAAGGCGAAGGTCGAGGCCCGCGAGCGCGAGGACTACGTCGGCGCCGACCGGGCAGCCGTGGACGGCGAGGGCCGGCCGGTGATGTCGGTCGTGACCACCCGGGACACCGGCCAGGACTGCGCCGTCCTGGCACCATGCGCGACCGCCACGTCTGAGAGGGAGTGACCCGATGGCCTGGTCAAACAGCAAGATCTTCCGCGCCACCCTGGCCGACTTCCTCGGCCGGACCACGAACTTCGCCATGGACCTCTCGGGGGACACGCTGAAGGCGGCGCTGTACGACAACGACATCACCCCCGACAACGACGTCACCGCGGCCAACACCGCGTACAACGCCGGCCAGTGGGTCATCACCGGCAACGAGGTGTCTGACGGTGCGGAGTGGGCGGCCGGTGGTGTGGCGCTGACCTCGGTGTCGCTCGACTCCTCGACCGCGGACACGGTGTTCCTCGACGCCGCCGACACGGCCTCGGGGAGCTCGGCGACCCTCGCCTCGGTGTACGGGTGCCTGGTGTACTCCGACACCGTCACGACCCCGGTCGCCGACCAGGGCCTCTGCTACAACTACTTCGGCGGGACGAACTCGGTGACCGACGGCACGTTCACGATCGTGTGGCACGCCAACGGGATCCTCCGGTTCACCCTCTAGGAGGCACAGCATGAACCCTCTGACCAGCATCCCCCCGAAGGTCCGCAAGGGCCTGTACCTCGTGTACGCCGTCGTGGGACTCGTCCTCGGTGCTCTCCAGGTCGCCGGCCTCGACAGCCTCGGCAGCGTGGATCTGTCCACCGCGCTCGCCGTGTACGCGTACGTGGGGGTGGCGCTCGGCTTCACCGCCGGCAGCAACGTCGACACCCCCGCCGATCCTCCGGCCTGACATGGCCGTCGACCTGGGCGAGGTCCTCTCGGCGGCCACCGCGTACGGCGACGCACGCGAGGCCGAGGGCCGCGCCGCCGAGCGCGAGGCGGTGGCGTCGGAGCTCGCGGCGCTGCACACCTCCCTCGAGGAGAGCGAGGCCGCGCGCGCCGAGCTCGGTGGCCAGCTCGCGGCGCTCCGGGCCGAGTACGACGCGCACATGGCCACCCACGAACCCACCCCCACGCCGACCCGGAAGGTGATCGGCATGTCGGCCCCGGCCGCCGAGTGGGCCACCCGGCTCGCCGAGGTCGGGCCGACCGGGGTCACCGCGCGCCGGATCTTCTGCGACCTCGCCAAGGGCGCCGACCACCGCCGGCCCGAGACCGAGCAGGCCATCGACGCCGGGATGATGCCGGTCCTGTCGTTCAAGGTCGGCGGCAACATCACCGGCGCGGTCGCCGGGTCCTATGACGGGGTGGCCGAGCAGGTCGCGGCCCGGCTCCAGGCGTACGACGTCCCGGTCGCGGTGACGTTCTGGCACGAGCCGAACCCCGACATCACCGGCGCCCAGTTCTGCAACCTGCACCGCCGGCTCCTGCCGATCTTCCGGGCCGAGCGGGTGTTCGTCGGGCCGCTCTGGAACGGGTGGCTCCTCGACAACCAGGTCTCGACGTTCGCGGCCTACAGCGCGCCGGATCTCCTCGAGGCCTGGGACTTCGCCGGCATGGACATCTACGCCCAGGGGAACAAGGGCCAGCCCTCGACGTGGAAGCTCGGCCCCGCCCGCGGCCTCCCCAAGCTCGTCGCGTGGCTCGAGGCCCAGGGTCACGCCGACAAGCCCATCCTGATCGGCGAGTACAACGGCTGGACCGCCGAGCACATCGCCCAGATGGGCGAGGCCGTCCTGTCCGAGCCGCAGGTCTGGGCCGCGCTGCTGTTCAACTCCGACAACGGCGACAAGGGCCTCGTGCTGACCGGGGACCGCCTCGAGGCGTTCCGCGTCACCAAGGCCGACCCGCGGGCCCAGCAGTAGGAGACGGTCGTGGCGATCACGTTCGTCGCCGACGGCGGGATCGCAGTCGGGTTGACCGGCGCCGACCCCGCCGCTCCCTACCCCGCCGGACTTCAAGCCGGAGACCGTCTCGTCCTGGTCGTCGTCAACGGGCCTGCCACGGAGCCTGGCGCCCAGACCGGGTTCACCAAGGTCATCGGCGGCCTCTCCGGGACCAGCCAGTCCCCCGGCGGCGCGATCTACCACAAGGAAGCGACCGGCTCTGAGTCCGGGAACTTCACCGTCACCAACAACACCTCCGGCACCTGCCGGGCGATCCTGCTCGCCTACCGGGGCGTCGACACCACCACCCCGATAGACGTCGCCGCGACCGAGGCATCCATAGGCGCGGTCACGGCGTACACCGTCGCGGGCCAGACGACTTCGGTGACCGGTGTCACCTTCGTCGGGTTCACGGTCTCCAACTCGGCCAGCGGCACCATGACCCCGCCGACCGTCCCCGCCGCATGGGCCGAGCGGGTCGACTCCATCGCCAACAGCCCCCACACCAGCGTCGCGGACCTCGTGGCATGGTCGAGCTCGGGGGCGTCGGGCGACTTCGACTTCGTCCGCTCGGCCGGGGTCCGCGGCTACGCGGCGGTCATCGCGCTTCGTCCGGCCTCAGCCGCGACGAACGCCTCGGCCGAGAACTCGCCGGCCACCGGCACCGCGAACGACCCCGCACCGTCGGTGAAGCCGACGGGAGGCGCGGTCGCCGCCACCGGTACGGCCGAGCAGGCCGGGCCGTCGGTCAAGCCGACCGGTGGCGCCGTGGCCATCACCGGCGCAGCTCAGCAGCCCTCGGTGGGAGTGAAGCCGACCGGGGGGAACGCTGGCGTCGCCGGCGCCGCCGAGCAGCCTGCGGCACGAGTCGCGCCGACCGCGGCCACCGCCACAGCCACCGCCGCTGCACTCGACGCGACGATCTCCACGGCGATCATGACGAACGCGGCGGCCGAGTGCGCCACCGTCACCGGCGCCGCTGAGACGCCCTCGACGGCCGTGAAGCCGGCCGCCGCGACGGCGACCGGGGCGGGGGCAGCTGGGCAGCCTGCGGGCCGCGTGCAGCCCGCCGCGGGCGCAGCTGCCGCCACGGGGGCCGCGGAGGCCCCGACCATCGAGGCCGGTGGCGGCGCGGTGTCGGCCAACGCCGAGTGCGCGACCGCGTCGACGGTCGTCAACGGTGCCGCCGGCGGTGTCGCTGCAGCTCCTGCGACCGCCACCGCTACTGCTGCTGCGCTCGCTGTCGTCGCGAACCTGCAGGCCACCGCGGCGCTGGCCCTGGTCATCGCTGCCGCCGAGGACGCCGACGGCGACGCGGCGGGCCCCGCGAACGGCCAGATCGGCGAACTGTCCCCGGTCGCGGAAGGCCAGGTCGTGAACCCCACGCAGCGGACGGCCACCGGCTCCGCTGGCGAGCTCTCTGCCGCCTCGCCCGGCCAGGTTGTCGCCCCGACCGAGCGGGCCGCCATCGGCACCATGCGTTGAAGCAACCTGCGCTCAGATAAGTGCACCTGTGCGTATACTCGCAGATGTAGCGCGACCTGCCGCACCCGATCTTCACCGGGGTACGGCTGGCTCCAGAAAGCGAGAGCGAAGGGCGGCGCGGTGGTTGTTTACTGCACCCGTGAGGACGTCAAGAGCGCCCTCGACAGCGCCGAGACCGCTCGGAGCAACGCCCAGGTCGACCGGGCCATCGAGACCGCGTCGAGGGCCATCGAGTCCCTGACCCTCCGCCGCTTCTACCCCACGACCGCGACCCGCTACTTCGACTGGCCCGACCGGAACAGCTCGCGGCCGTGGCGGCTGTGGCTCAACGCCGACGAGCTGATCTCGGTCACCACCCTGACCGTGGCCGGCGAGGCCATCGCCTCGACCGACTACTTCCTCGAGCCGGCGAACTCCGGGCCCCCGTTCACCCACGTCGAGATCGACCTCGCCTCGTCGGCGGCGTTCTCCTCCGGGGACACCCACCAGCGGGCCATCGCCATCGCCGGCGTGTTCGGCTACCAGGCGACCTCGGAGACCGTCGGGTCGCTGTCGTCCAACCTCGACGCGGACACCACCGACACGGCGTCGGTGTCGTGGACCCGCAACGTCGGCATCGGCGACATCCTCACCATCGACAACGAACGGGTGATCGTCACCGACCGGACCATGGTCGACACCACCCAGAACCTGCAGGCCGACCTGGCCGCGTCCGTCTCCGGGGTCACGGTCGCCGTCACCAACGGCGCGGCGTTCCTCGTCGGCCAGATCCTGCTCGTCGAGTCCGAGCGGATGCTGGTGGTCGACATCGCCGGGAACAACCTCACGGTGAAGCGGGCCTGGGACGGGTCGGTCCTCGCCGCGCACACCAGCGGCGCCGACATCTACGCGTTGACCGGGATCGACATCGACCGGGCTCAGCTGGGCACCACGCTTGCCGCGCACACCACAGGGGCGACGATCAGCCGGCATGTGGTGCCGGGCCCCATCCGGACGCTGTGCATCGCGGAGGCCATCAACACACTGCTGCAGGAGCAGGCCGGGTGGGGTCGCAGCGTGGGCTCGGGGGAGTCCGAGCGGGCGGCGTCTGGCGCCGACCTGCCGGGCCTCCGCACCGAGGTGCGCCGGCAGTTCGGCCGCCGCTCACGGACGGCGGCAGTGTGATGGCCGAGGCGCTCGACAGCGCCTACCCCATCGGCGACCCCGGCGCCGTCTACTGCCGCGGCTGCAGGCAGCCCCGCTACCTGAAGAACGGGTTCATGATCTGCCGGACCTGCGACGGCCCGATCCACCTCCTGAAGGTGAAGCCGTCATGACCGAGCTCGCTGTCACGACCACCGCCACGGGGCCCGTGTTCGACGGCCGCGCAGCGGCTGCCGCGGCGGCGTACGTCGAGGAGGCGAACCGCGAGATCGCGCAGGCCGGCGTCAACGAGATCCAGTCTCGGCTCGGCCAGGTGCTGCAGAACCCCACCGGCCACTACTCCTCGAGCGTGGTGACCGACCTCGCCCAGAACGAGGCCACGATCACCGACGGCGGCGTCGTCTACGGCCCGTGGCTCGAGGGCGTGTCGTCGCGGAACCAGAAGTCCCGATTCCGCGGGTACTCCGTGTTCCGGAAGACCGTGCAGTGGCTGCAAGGCCGGGCGCCTGACATAGCCGAGAGCAAGATCCGCCCCTACCTGGACCGAATGGGGGGCAGCTGATGCCGTACCCCAAGGGCCAGAAGTGGACCGAAGAGCAGAAGGCCAAGCTGCGAGGCCGGCCAGCATGGAATGCAGGAAAGACCCGAGCAGAGGATGCCCGCATCCCGACGCCCTGGAAGGGCAAGACCCGGGACGACCAGACCCGCGCGAAGATTCGCAACTCTGTGCAGGCGTTGAAGGGCGACGACGTCGGCTACGGTGCCGCGCACCATCGGGTCCGCGTTGCACTGGGAACTCCCTCTCGCTGCGAGCACTGCGGGACGACCTCAGCCGCCCGGTACGAGTGGGCGTACACCGGCCCCGGCCACGACAGCGGACAGAAGCCGTACAGCGTGGACCCCGCCGACTACGTTCGCCTGTGCACGACTTGCCACTTCAAGTTCGACGGCAAGGGCACTGTGCGACGAGGTGATGAGTGATGGCAGCCATCGACACCGTCGGGATCCTGTCGGCCGTCGAGTCCCATGCCGCCAGCTCCGGCCACTTCGAGCGCGTCAACACCCACGAACCGAAGAACGCCCCCGGGAACGGCCTGACCGCCGCTGTGTGGGTGCAGCGGCTGGCACCGATCGCGCGGCGGTCGGGGCTCGCTGCGACGTCGGCGCTGCTGCTGGTCAACCTCCGCGTGTACTCCAACATGCTGCAGGAGCCGCAGGACGCGATTGACCCCAACGTCGTGGCCGCGGTCGATGCGCTCATGTCGGCGTACAGCGGGGACTTCACCCTCGGCGGCCTGGTCGCTGAGGTCGACGTCCTCGGCCAGTTCGGCACCACCCTCGCGGCGGAGGCCGGCTACCTGTCGCAGGACAACAAGCTCTTTCGGGTCATGACCCTCACGGTCCCCCTCGTCCTCAACAACGTCTGGGAGCAGGTGCCCTAATGGCCAAGCAGTCCGGGTTGGGTGACAACCTCTACATCGCCGGCTACGACGTGTCCGGGGACATCGGGTCCCTGTCCAGCATCGCCGGCCCTCGCGGTGTCACCGACGTCACCGGGATCGACAAGTCGGCGTTCGAGCGGTTGCTGCTGGGCAAGGACGGCAGCATCGAGTTCAGCTCGTGGTTCAACCCGTCGGCCGGCCAGGCCCACGACCGGCTCGAGGACCTCCCGACGACGGACCAGATCCTCACCTACTGCCGCGGCACCACCCTCGGGAACCCGGCCGCCGCCATGGTCGCGAAGCAGATCAACTACGACGGCACCCGCGCCGCCGACGGGGCGTTCAGCTTCAACACGTCGGCGCAGGCCAACGGGTACGGCCTCGAGTGGGGCCGACAGCTCACCGCCGGGAAGAGGACCGACACCACCGCCACCAACGGCACCGGCGTGGACCACACCGACGTGTCGACCGCGTTCGGGTGGCAGGCCTACCTCCACGTGTTCTCGTTCACCGGCACCTCAGTGACCGTGACCCTGCAGGACTCGGCCGACAATTCGTCGTTCGCGGCCATCACCGGCGGCGCGTTCACCGCCGCCACCGGGGTCACCAGCCAGCGGCTCGAGGGCGCACGTGACGCCACCGTCCGCCGCTACGTCCGGGTGGCCACCTCCGGGACGTTCACCAGCGCAGTGTTCGCGGTGATGTTCGTGCGGAACACCACGTCGGTGGTGTTCTGATGCAGCGGCAGCCGTTCCGTCTCGCCCCGGCCCTCCCGGCGCAGCACATGAAGACCTACTCCATCGTGGCGCCGAAGGACACGCACTGGCGGGCCGCCACCTGCGCCGACGTCGACTGCCCGAACTACCTCCACGGGTGGCAGACCCGCGTCGACGAGTCGACCGAGCTCGGCCAGGCGCAGGCCTACTACATCCGCAACCAGGCCCGCCGCCGGTACACCGAGGTCCGCGAGGCGGCGATGACGACGTTCACGTTCGAGGCCGGACAGGCCTGCTTCCTCGGCGACCAGCACGTGGCCCGTGTCGACCGACCCGAGATCTACGTCGTACGCGACGGCGACCACCGAGGCAACCCCCGCGGCACCAAGCCGCGGATCCACAACGACCCCCAGACGTGGGTCGACGACTTCGGCGAGCACCAAGAGCGGCTCGCCGACAGAAGGGAAAGGGGCTAGACCATGGCCAAGGAGACCGGGCTCGGTTGGACGACGCTGAGCGTCGACGACTCGGGCGGCACCGCGCGGGCGATCAAGAACGACATCACGAACTTCTCGTTCGCGACCCCCCGCGGGGTGCAGGACGTGACCGGTGTCGACAAGTCGGCCATGGAGCGGCTGCTGCTGCTCGCCGACTTCTCGATCGAGCTGTCCGGGGTGTTCAACGACGCCGCGAACATGTCGCACGACGTGTTCAAGACCGTCCCGTCGACGTCGGTCAACAGGACGGTGACGCTCGCCGTGTCCGGGCAGACCCTGCCCAACGAGTGCGTGTTCACCGACTACGCCCTCACCAGGGGCGCAGACGGTGCGCTGACCTTCTCGGCGCCGGGCGTCCTCGCCGACGGCACCGTGCCCACCTGGGCCTGACGCATGGGGTTCAAGGTCCAGCGGACCATCTACAAGCTGGTCTTCGACGGCGACCTCGAGGGGCTCGAGGTGTCGGCGTACGCCCCGCCGCTGGGGTTCCTCGAGAAGGCCATGAAGATGGCCCCGCTCACGGGGAAACGCGCCGACCAGCTGACCCCGGCCGAGCTCGGCCTGGTGTCGGACTTCTTCAGCGGCTTCGCCGAGCACCTGGTCGAGTGGAACCTCGAGAACGACGACGACACCCCCATCCCGGCCACCGCCGAAGGACTGCAGTCGCAGGACCTCGGGTTCGTGATGAGGATCGTTCAGGCCTGGCTCGAGGGGGTCCAGGCTGCCGGGACCCCTTTACCGCAGCCATCGAGCAGTGGAAGGCCGTCCCTGGAGGGGTCACTGCCGATGGAGCCGTTGTCGCCAAGCCCCCAGAGCTCGAGTGGGCCGAGTTCGTCCTCAGGAACTGCGAGCGATTCGGGTGCCTCCCTAGTCAGCTGATGGCCGAGGACGCGTCGATGGTGCGTCTGCTGGCGATCGAGGACCTGGGACGGACCCCACAACCGGAGGAGGAGGTGTAGCAGATGGGATTCGGTGGGAACGTCGTCGAGATCGCGGTCAAGTCGAAGGACGAGACCAAGGAAGGGTTCGACTCCGCCGACAAGTCTGCCTCCTCGTTCGGGTCGAAGGTCGGCAAGGCCGCCGGGATCGCCGCTGTCGGGCTGACCGCGATGGCCGGTGGCGCGTTCATGGTGGCCGGGAAGGCTGAAGAGGCCAAGATCGCGCAGGACCAGCTGGCGAACTCGCTCGAGAACGCCGGCTACGGCGACGCGGTCGACCGGGCCGCGGCGTACGCCGACCAGCTCGAGCGGCAGCTCGCGATCGACGGGGAGGTCATCAAGCTCACCCAGGCCAAGCTGGGCACGTACAAGGCCGTCGCGGCGACAGCCGACGAGGCCGGCGGCGCCTTCGACCGGGCCACGGTGGCCGCCCAGGACATGGCCGCGAAGGGCTTCGGGTCCGCCGAGCAGAACGCGAACAAGCTCGGCCAGATGCTGCAGAACCCGATCGACAACCTCGGGAAGCTGAAGAAGGCCGGCGTCGAGTTCACCGAGGCCGAGGAAGACCGGATCAAGGCCCTGGTCGAGTCGAACCAGCTCGGCGAGGCACAGGACGCCATCCTGTCCAAGGTCGAGGAGAAGTTCGCCGGCTCCGCGGAGGCCAGCAAGACCAGCGGCGAGGCGATGGGTATCGCCTTCGAGAACCTCCAGGAGTCCCTCGGCACCGGGCTGCTGCCCCTGATGGACACCCTGGTGTCGATCGTGCAGACCGCGACCGGGTTCATGGCCGAGCACACCAACGTGGTGATGATCGTCGCCGGGGTACTCGCTGCCCTGGGGGTGGCCATCATCACCGTGCACGTGGCGATGACGGCCTACGCGGCCGCCACCACGGTGGTGACCGCTGCCACCACCGTCTGGGCCGGCGCGCAGCGGCTCCTGAACCTCGCGCTGGCCATGAACCCCATCGGCCTGGTCGTAGCGGCCATCGTCGCCCTGGTCGCGATCCTGATCGTGGCCTACAAGAACTCCGAGACCTTCCGGAACATCGTCGACGGCGCGTTCCGGGCTGTGCAGGCTGCCGCGGCGTTCGCGTTCAACTGGGTGAAGCAGAACTGGCCTCTGCTGCTGGCGATCCTGACCGGCCCCTTCGGTCTCGCGGTGCTGGCGATCTCGAAGAACAAGAACAAGATCGTCGAGTTCTTCAAGGGCGTGCCGGGGGACATCGAGGCAGCGTTCAAGGGCCTCGCCAGCATGATCTCCTCCCCGTTCACGACCGCTTTCACCGCGGTGAAGTCGATGTGGAACGCCACAGTCGGCGGGTTCGGGTTCACCATTCCCGACTGGGTGCCCGGTGTCGGTGGGAACTCGTTCCACATCCCCTCGATGGCCCGCGGAGGCATCCACGGTGGCCTCGCGATCGTCGGCGAGCGTGGCCGCGAGCTCGTCAGGCTCCCCCAGGGGTCCACGGTCATCCCCAACGGCACCAGCGAGGCCATGCTCGCCGGCGGCCGCGGCGGTGGCGGCCGCGTGGTGCTCGAGCTGCGGTCCTCCGGGTCCCGGATCGACGACTTCCTCCTCGAGCTGCTGCGTGGCGCGATCCGGGTCCAGGGTGGCGACGTCCAGGTGGTGCTCGGCACATGACGTTCCCCCTCGACATCACCACCGAGCTGCAGATCGACGGTGTCTGGACCGACGTGTCTGCCGACGTGCTGCAGCGGGACCCGATCAAGATCAAACGGGGCCGGCCGAACGAGTCCTCGCGGGCCGGCCCGTCGACGTGCAGCGTGACGCTCGACAACAGGTCGGGGAACTACTCGCCGCGGAACCCGACCGGCGCCTACTACGGACTGCTGGGCCGGAACACGCCTCTGCGGGTCTCGGTCAACGGCGGTGTTCGGTTCACCGGTGAGGTGCCTGCCTGGCCGCCGCTCTCGGAGCGCTCCGGCAGCGATGTGTGGGTGTCGGTGACGGCCTCCGGGATCATGCGGCGGCTGGGGCAGGGCCAGGCGTTCCTGCAGTCGGCGCTGCGCCGCGGCGTGCCTGGCCTGCCGTCTTTGGTGGCGTACTGGCCGTGTGAGGACGGCGAGGGCGCCACCCAGCTCGCCTCCGCGCTACCCGGGAAGCCGGCGATGACGCTCAACGGCTCGGTGGAGGCTGCCAGCTTCGACGGGTTCGAGGCATCCGAGCCGATCCCCACCGCGGCCGGGGTGGTGACCTGGACCGGGCCCGTGGCGGCCTACGTCGGCACCAACGAGGCGCAGATCCGGTTCCTGCTCGCGGTCCCCGAAGCGGGCGTCGCGTCGACACTGCGGCTGTGCCACTTCACCGACGCGACCGCCGAATGGGTGCTCACCGTCGACACCGCAGGCGCCCTGACACTGACCGGGTCCAACGCCTCGATCCTGTTCTCCGAGACCTCAGGGGCCCTGTCCTTCGACGTCGAAGGCCGGCTTCTCCTGGTCTCGGTCGAGCTGACCTCCGATGGCACGGCTGACGTCGACTGGACGGTCTCGACGCTCGAGGTCGGCGCCACGACCGGCACCACGTTCTCCGGGACGGGGACCGCGCTCGCCGGGACCTACAACGTGGGGGCGATCCAGAGCGTCGTCATGAACCACGCCAACAGCTTCGCCGCCGAGGACGAGGTCGCGCTCGGGCACGTGTGGGTGCAGTCCGAGGTCACCAACATCGACGACATGGCTGACCTGCTTGCCGCGTACGCCGGGGAGACCGCGGGGGCCCGCGTCACGCGGCTGTGTGGCGAGGAGAGCGTCGGGGTCACCATCGTCGGGACCTCCGCTGCCACCGCCCCGGTCGGGTCCCAGCTGCCGCGGACGCTGCTGGACCTCCTGCGTGAGGCGGCCGCTGCCGACGGGGGGATCCTCTACGAGCCGCGGGACTCTCTCGGCCTGGCCTACCGCACGCGCGCCGACCTGTACTGCCAGGACGCCACCCTCGAGGTGGACTACTCCGCGCAGGATCTGTCGCGGATCGAGCCGACCGAGGACGATCAGGCCACCCGCAACGACGTGACGGTCTCCCGGATCGGTGGAGCATCGGCCCGCGTCGAGCTCGCCACCGGCTCCATGTCCGTCAACGACCCCCCGGACGGTGTGGGCCGCTACGACGACAGCGTCAGTCTCAACCTGGCGTACGACGCACAGCTGCCCCATCAGGCGGGCTGGCGGCTGCACCTCGGCACCGTCGACGAGGCCCGGTTCCCCGCCATCGGCGTCAACCTCGCCCGGTCGAACTTCACCAGCGAGGTCGGGAACTACCTGACGGCGAATCAGGCGTCGATGGAGACCTCGGTGGCCGACTGGTCGGCTGGCGGGTCGGTGCCGCCGACCCTGTCGCAGTCCAACACGCGAGCCCAGGACGGCACCCAGTCCCTCAGGATCGCGTGGGGCACCGGCGGCGTGCTCCCGCTGGCACAGACCACCGTCACCGGCCTGACCATCGGCCGCACCTACACCGTGTCCGCGTACGGGTACGTGCCGACCGGCGACCCGGGCCTCGCGCTGGTGATCGCCGGCATCGGTGGGGGGTCGGCGATGACCACGAAGGACGCGTTCACCCGGTTCACGAAGACGTTCACCGCCACGGCGACGAGCCACGTAGTCCAGGTGTGGCCGACCCCGGCCCCGACCGCCGGGGACCTGGCCTGGGTGGACGCGGTGCAGGTCTGGGAGGGGTCCGCGGCGGTGACGTTCACCACCGCCCTCGCCACGACCACGCAGACCGTGCAGGCCGAGGGCCTCGACCTCGGCGACAAGATCACCGTGGCCAACCTCCCGACCTGGGTCTCCCCCGACGACACCGCCCAGCTCGCCCAGGGGCTGACCGAGACCCTCACCCCGTTCGACTGGCAGATCGAGGCCAACTGTTCCCCCGCGTCGCCGTGGGATGTCGCCGTCTACGGCGACACCACCGGCCCCGGGGAGGCCCGTTACTCCTCGTCGAGCACCACCCTCAACGAGGCCCTCGACACCACCGAGACCGGCGTCGACATCGCCACGAGCTACCTGTGGACCGCGGTCGACCAGCCCTTCGACATCGTCATCGGCGGGGAACGGATGACCGTCACCGCCGTCACCGGCTCCTCCTCGCCGCAGACCCTCACCGTGACCCGCTCGGTCAACGGGGTCGTGAAGTCCCACGCCAGCGGCGCCGCGGTGCGCCTGTTCAAGCCAGCTGTGTACGCCCTATGAGCATCAGGAGGAACCATGCCCAGTGCTGGTGAGGTGATCGAGGCCTGGCACGGCGGCCGGATCGCCACGACCACCGCGACGTCGAACTCGACGACGTTCACGACGACCGAGACGGTCACCGACTCCGTCACCGCTGCGCTCGTCAACGGCGAACGGTATCTCGTGGAGTTCTGGGCGGGGTTCGCCTCGAGCGTCGCCAACGACCAGGTCCAGGTCAACCTCCGCGAGGACAATCTGACCGGCACGCTCCTCGCGTTCGACGTCGGCGTGATGCCGATCGCGTCGGTGATCAAGGCGTTCTACGTGCGCCGTGAGTACACCGCCACGGCCACCGGGAACAAGACGTTCGTGGCGACCGGCGACCGTTACGCCGGGACCGGGAACGTCTACCGCGGCGCTGCCTCCACCGTCCCGGCGCTTCTCACCGTCACCCACATCAAGGAAGCCTGATCGTGGCCAAGATGCCGGGCGCGCTGTGGCAGGGCGAGCACTCTCCGAAGGTCGAGATGGACCGCTACGACGTGGTCTGCGTGCACACCATCGTCGGCTATGCGCCGGCGCACGCCGCGCACTTCTCGGTCAAGGCCGACGGGACCATCCTGCAGTCCCGCGACACCCGCTACCGGTCCGCGGCCAACCTCAACGGCAACCACCGGGTCATCGCCATCGAGAACGAGGACCACGGGCCCAGGTTCGGCGGCACTCCGACGCTCCCGGAGTGGGTGCCGCTGACTCTCGAGCAGGTCGAGGCGAACGGCCGGATCCTCGCCTGGGCGCACCAGACCCACGACATCCCCCTCGAGCTGTGCCCGAACAGCCGGGCCATGTCCCGGGGGCTGGCGTACCACCGGCAGGGCATCGACGGTGACTTCTCCCGCTACCGGTTCCCGGGCCGCGTCTCGGGGGGCGAGCTGTGGTCGGGGAGCCGCGGGAAGGTCTGCCCGACCGACGTACGGATCGCGCAGCTACCCGAGATCCTCGCCCACGCACGGGCGCTGGTGAACAAGGAAGAGGAGGGCATCATGGCGCTGACTGATGCTGACGCCGAGAAGCTGGTCGAGGCGTTCATGCGGTACAAGCCGAAGGGCCAGGAGCTCGCGGTCGAGCAGCTGCTCAAGCAGGCCGCGAACGCCCCGAGCGTGGTGCGCCAGGAGCACCGGAGGGACCGGGCCGAGGAATGAACCGCGGCCTGCTCCCGTACGTCTTCCTGGGCCTGGTGATCGGGTTCGGGCTGATGTTCATCGTGGGTGCGCGGTGAGCCGCCCCGTCGTGTTCTTTCTCGGGGTGCTGCTCGGTGTCGCCGCGCCGATCATCGGCGCCGTGGTCGGCGCGATCATCCACGACCACGCCCAGGGACGGATAGGCCTGTGACACGCCCCCCGACAGCGGACACCGACACGGTCCTGGCGGTCGCCGGGAACACTCCCGGCCAGATCCGGGGACCCAAGGCCAAGCTGTGGCCGTTCCCACGGCGCGTCCACGGCCTGGTCACCATGCTCGCCCAGACGCGCCGGAAGGTCGCGAAGGCGCTCGGCGTCGAGACCCGCGACCTACCGGTCGCGGTGGCCCTCAACGAGGACTCCTCTCGCGGCAACGCGGCGTGGGCCGAGCACCCGAAGTGGCTGAGGATCCGTGGCCGCGCGAACACCGTCCTGGCCAAGGGCCGGCTGACCGTCGCCAACGCGCTCGCGCTCCGTGGCCGCCTCGAGGTCGCCGACGGCTGTGCACTGCGGTTCAAGTATGCGTTCGGGGTCCGACGGATCTCCATGATCGTCAGGCTGCTGGTCACGGCGCTCGGCGCACCGCTCGCGAAGGTCGTCGTACACGTCCCGGGCGCTCGCGCCGCAAGCGAGAGGACCCGCCGGCGCATCGTGCGAGAGCTCGGCGCGTACGCGGTCGCCTGCGAGCGGATCGGCCTCCCCTGCGTGCTCTCAGGCGACTGGAACGGCGCCGACCGGTGGCTCCCGGACGGGATCCGCGCCAACAAGGGCGCCGACGCTGACGTGCAGGCCATCTACGGCAACGCCCTGGTCGACTTCGGCGACGGCGGCACGATCCCCGAGGCCGCCGGCACTGTCACCGACCACCGCGACGGCCTCTGTTACGTCCCGGTCACGATCCCGGTCTCTGGGGTGCGCGAGCTACCTGAGGTGCCCGCCGCGTACCGCTGACCGGGTCCTGCCCGGGAAGTCGTGGTCTCGGTAGCGCATCTGCACCCAGACCCGTGACTTGTGGTAGCGGGTGGGCCGCTCGTAGATGAAGTAGACGAGCGCGTCGCTGCACCCCGGGTAGACGAACTTCACGTACCGGGACCCATCGACGTACGCCTCGCCGGTCGCGAAGTCGACTTCGCCGGCGAACGGCACGCGGCGGCCGTGGGAGCGGAGCCGCTGGTCGACGCGCTGCTTGGTCTCGACCCAGAACGCCGACCGGTACTCGTCGAAGTCGACGCACCCGGGCGTGAGGTCGGCCCGCGGTCGCTCAGCGGCGGCCTGCGGTGTCAGCGCGGCCAGCTGGACCGCGAGGAGGGCGGCTGTAGCGGCGAGGCCACGCTTCATGGGCGCGAGCGTAGCGCAAATCCGGACCAATGGCTGTCATGATGGCTGTCAAAGTGGATGAAACTAGGGTGCCCCAGGCGAGAGTCGAACTCGCGACCTTTCGCTTAGGAGGCGTCCGTTTGGTACGCTCAGAGTAGCCGATTACGCCTGAAACAAGCGTGGAAACCAGCCCATAGCGGCCTATAGGCAACAATGAGATGTGCGACGGGATGTGAGACGGCCATGACCGGCAAGCGCGGTCGCCGCGAGTACGGCAGCGGGGGCATCCACCGCCGCGCCTCAGATGGCCGCTGGGTCGGCACCATCGAGGCCGGGTTCACCAACAAGGGCACTCGACGGCGGCTCTACGTCACCGCGAAGACCGAGGCCGAGGCGAAGCGCAAGCTCCGCGACCGGATCGCCAAGCACAAGGCCGGCCAGGAGACCGCGCACCGGGTGACGGTGAAGGCCTGGGCGGAGGAGTACCTCGCGATCCGTGTTCGCGAGCTCTCACCGAAGGGGTACAACGCGGCGGCGAACCCGATCAAGAACTGGGTGATCCCCACGATCGGGCACAAGCGGCTCGAGCAGCTCAGCCCCCGCGACGTCCGGGCGGTGGCCGAGGCGCAGCGCGCGGCCGGCCGCCAGGCCGCCGACACGCACCGGGCGTTGATGACGATGCTCCGTGCGGCGATGCGTGAGGGGCACCCGGTGCCACCACGGGTGCTGCTGGTGGAGACCCCGAGGTCGGAGAAGTCCGACCGGCAGGCGATGAGCGTCGACCAGGGCCTCGCGTGCCTGAGGGTGGCCGCCGAGCTCCCGCACGGCTCCCGGTGGCTGTTCACGCTGCTGTACGGGCAGCGGATGGGGGAGTGCCTCGGTCTCACCTGGGACGCGGTCGACTTCGACGCGGGCGGCTTCGGCGAAGCGGTGATCGAGTGGCAGCTGCAGCCGCTCCCGTACAAGATCCCCCGTGACCGGTCGTCCGGGTTCCGTGTGCCAGACGGGTTCGAGGCCCGTCACCTCGTCGACTCGTTCCACCTGATCCGGCCGAAGTCGAAGGCCGGCTACCGGGTGGTGCCGCTGCTCGAGCCGGTCCGTGACGGACTGCTGAGGTGGCGCGACGTCGCCCCAGCGAACCCGTGGGGCCTGGTGTGGCCCACCGCCGCGGGGCGGCCGGCGAACGACAAGCACGACCGCGACGAGTGGCACGCCATCCAGGGCACCGCCGAAGTGGGGCACCCCACGGGGAGGCCGTACCACGTCCACGAGTGCCGCAACTTCGCCGCGACCATGCTCCTCGAGGCCGGGGTCGACGAGCACGTCGTCACCGCGCTCCTGGGGCACTCCTCGGTGATCACGTCGAGGAAGTACATGACGGTCCGGCGGGAGCCGCTCCTCGACGCGATGCGGAGGGTCGGGGAGCGGCTCCAGCTCGGCTAGCGGATGGGCGTCACGTCCGCGCGCTTCCGTTGCCGCGCCCGCTCGACCAGGCGGTCGAGCAGCCGCTCGAGGTTCAGTCGATCGGACTGACCCATGATGTATACCGTGATCAACGCGGCTGGCTTGGTCACGATCAGCGACCAGAACAGCAGTCGGATGTCGTTCTCCATTGTGCCTAGAACGCCGAGCGCCAGGGCCAGGGTGTACAGGATGGCTGCGAGCGTGATCCGCACGCTCGCGGTTGTATCGGTTCCCACCTTCGGTCTCGCTCCCTCATCTGCAAGGCCCCACTCACCGCTGATCGTTGGGCCCTGGGGGTGCAGCGCGCAATGGCCGATGGGTCCACCTTCGGGCTGGTGGGCGTAGCCCAGACGGGTCATGCCGTGGTGGCCTGGTCGCCCTGGTCGTCGTCGTGCTCGGCGAGGAGGCGGGACAGCTGCTCCTCGAGGGCGACCACGCGATCCTCAAGCGAGGCCGGCTGATGATCGGGGGCGACGTCGATCAGGGTCCAGTCACCCTCGGTCTCTGGCCACAGGGTCCGCACGATGCGGCGTAGACGGTCACCCCTGAGAGCTTCGCCGCGCTCGGCCTTCTCCCAGGTGTGTTGGTTGACCTCGGCGGCGACGTAGGCGGCTTTCTTGGTGCCGTAGAGCCGCTCTCGTTGCCGCTTGATCGCAGCGCCCAGGTCGGCGCGGTCCTGCTCGCTCATGTCCATGGATGTAGTGGACCAGACACGTCCAGGAACATCTACACCCACCTAGGAACACCTAGGCGTGTCGCGCTGCCCGCGTGAATGACACCGATGTGGTTCCGCAGGTCGCGGGCTTGCAAGTTCCTGTGCGCATTCGTTGCCAAGTGTTCCTGAACGTGCTTATATGTACGCATGGCGACGCCCACAACCATCGAGATCAACGGCTACGCGCTCCGGGAGCTCCGCAAACGCTCCGGCCTCGGAGTCGCCGAACTCGCCGCGCAGGTCAAGGTGCAGCGGCCCTACATCGCGAAGATCGAGCTCGGCCACTCGCGCCGCGTCTCCCCGAAGGTCTTCAACGCCCTCCTCACTGCCCTGGTCGTCGAGGACCGACGCGCCCTCCTCGCCAACCCCCACGGGGTGACCGACCTCGAGCGGGCCGCGTCGTGAGCGCCGCCACCAAGCTCGCGTACTCGGTGAAGGAAGCGGTCGCAGCGACCGGCCTCTCGGAGACCCACCTCGACTCCGAGATCCGCGCCGGCCGCCTCAAGGTCCGCCGCACGAAGCAGGACCCCGAGACCGGCGCCGTCAGCGGGAAGCGCGTCATCCGCGCCGTTGACCTCCAGGCCTACATCGACTCACTCCCGGTGGGCTGATGACCCTCGTCAACGCCGAGACCGGCGAGATCGTCGAGGTTCTTTCGGAGCGCGACGCGCGCCGCCTCACCGAGCGCATCCGCATCGCGGCCGCCAACTACACCGAGGCCAAGGCCAAGGTCTTGGCACTGGTCGACGAGGCCAAGGCCGGTCAGGCACATGTTGCTCTCGGCTACAAGTCGTGGACCGCGTACCTGTCGGACGTTCTCTCAGACGAGCCGCTGCGCCTGGCCCGGGACGACCGCCGGGAACTGGTGGTCCGGCTGGCCGACGAGGGGATGTCCACGCGGGCCATCGCCCCGATCGTGGGCGTCGACCAGAAGACGGTGGGCAACGACCTTCGGGCAACTGAGGAACTTTCCTCAGTCGAGCCCCCGACCGTCGTCCGGGTCACCACTGGCCTCGACGGGCGCGAACGCACCACGACGCCCCGGTCACCGTCGCGGCGTGCTCTGCCCGACGTCGCGCGGGATCTCGGCATCGACCTGCGCCGCCTGACCGAACGGTTCGAGCGACTGAACGCCGACGACCGCTTCGTCCGAAACAAGAACGAGGTGGCCGCGCATCTGCGCCACCACCTCGCCCACGCACTCAAGGTCCTGACCGACCTCGAGCAAGAGATCAACTCACAAGAGGAGTCTACCCATGCCTGAGCCCCTCGCGGACGACAACATCGTCCCGATCAACAGCAAGCCCGCACCATCGATCATCTTCGTCACACCCGAGATGGCCGAGCGGTGGCTGAAGCAGAACACCAAGAACCGGCCTCTCACCCCCAGCGACGTGAATCGCTACGCCCGGGACATGTTGTCCGGCGCATGGGAGTTCACCGGCGAAGCCATCAAGTTCGGCAACAACGGCGCCCTGCTCGACGGACAGCACCGGCTCGCAGCCATCATCAAGTCGGGCGTCACCCTTCCCCTC
Organism: Dehalococcoidia bacterium; assembly: GCA_004296805.1. Taxonomy (GTDB): domain Bacteria; phylum Chloroflexota; class Dehalococcoidia; order UBA2979; family UBA2979; genus SURF-43. The sequence continues at coordinate 13,181 of SCVR01000015.1, read as the reverse complement.
CTGGTCATTCGCGAGCTCGACCCCGCCGTCCAGCGCGTCATGGACACAGGCCGCCGCCGTACCGCAGCCGACGCGCTCTCTCTCAACGGCGAGAAGAACGCGACCCTGCTGGCAGCCACTGCTCGGCTGGCGCTCGGCGTCGCTTCCAGTCTCGACGACCCCGGCAAGTACAACGCCACCAACTCCGAGATCGAACTGCTCCTCGAAGAGCGCCCGGATCTTCGCTCGGCCTGCGAATTCGCTCGGCCCCTCGCACGTCGGACGGACTGTCCGCCTGCGGTGGTCGCCTACACGTTCTGGCGGCTCTCGCAGATCGACATGTTCGAGGCGGCGCAGTTCTGGGTGGCCGCATCAGAGAAGGTCGGCCTCAAGCCTGGTGACCCCGTGTTGGCGCTGACCAACCGGGCGGCCGAGGCCCGCCGCAACCGTGAGGTGCTGACCAAGCGCATCTACCTCTCCATGATCTATCGCGCCTGGAACTACCGCCGAGCCGGCAAGCCACTGCGAATCATGAAGGTGCAGTCCGCTGCGGGTGGACTGATTCCGGTCCCGGAGCCGAAGTGATCCCGATGCTGCAGGCTGCGCTCCTGGTCCGTGCCGCCAACGAGTCGTCCGCCGGCGCCCCTGCTCCCACGGCCCCTTGCCGGGCCGATGGTTCCGAGCCTGTGGCGCCGGCGGCGCACCTCGTCGCGCGACCCCGCGGTGTCGTCCACGTCGCTGTCTCCCCTCTGACCCCGTCTGGCCGGTTCATCCCCGTGACCGCCCGGACGGTCTGCCGCACACACACCCGCCGTCTCGCGGTCGTTCCCCGATCCAGGGCGGTGGACGTGTTCCGCTACCGGCGGGTGTGTGTGCGGTGCATCAAGGCGCTCCTGCCCACGGCCCCCGGTGTCGACGGCACCCCGTTGCCGCGGGACGTCGAGGCCCAGCTGTACTCGTTCCTCACGATCCCGAACCTGCACGCGGTGCTCCGGTCGTGCACGACGGTCGACCAGACCCACATGGTGGGCCGGTTGGCGTTGATGCTGTTCGGCCCGAAGACGATGCGGCCCCCGGCACGCCGGTCGCAGGGCCAAGCTGCGGTCGCGGACCTCCACGACGCGATCCACAAGACCCGGGCCCGGCTGGTCGCCGAGACCAGGACCCCGGAGGAACGCGCCGCGCTGCGCCAGCAACGCGACACGCAGGTGTTCAACGACGCCCTGACTGCCCGGCAGAGGAAGCGCGCCGCGGCGGTCGACAAGGCCCTCGAGCGGGCGCGTCGTGGCGGGTTCCTCACGCCCTACGAACGGCAGCTCGTCGACAGCGCCTGAACACCCCTGCACCACCCCCGGAAATAGCCGAGGGCCCGGCACCCCCGATCAAGAGTCACCGGACCCACGAACTGAGGAGAACTCTACCGATGGACCACCTCGAGAACCTGCTCAGCGTCGCGTGGGCGCTGAGATTCCACCTCGCCCTGATCGTCCTCGCCGGTGCCGGCGCGTACGTGGCCGAGGTCCTCGACCGACAGGCCGACCCGTCGTGACCGCGGCGTACGCCAACACCCGGGACGCCTGGGCGACGGCCCAGGAGAACGCCGCCCTTGCGGAGTACGCCGACGAGCTCACCGCGGCCCGCGCGATGGCGGCCCTCGGGTCGTCGACGATCCCCGAGGCCGGGTCGTTCATGCTCCACGCCACGGAGCGGGTCACTGACGCGCTGGTGCGGCTCGACGCGTTCCGGGCTGCCGGCCAGGTGGCGGCGTCATGAGCGCGCTGCTGTTCGTCGCCGCCGCCCTTGGCGTGGCGGCTGCCCTGTTGTGCTTCCGCGTGAGCGAGTGGCACCAGTCCGAGTCGGACTACTGGTCCCGCGTCGCGCTCCTGGTGCGGCTTGACCCGAAGCTTGACGAGATCCACCGACCGGACCTGAACTGGGCCAAGGCCAACCGTCCGAGCATCGGTGAGCGGCTGCGGGGCTGGGAGCCGCCACCGACCCGCCGCCAGCGCGTCACTTCGCCGGGTCTGGGGTCGGGGTCATGACCGTCAACCGGATCGCCGCTGATGGCGCGAACGGGGTCGTGCAGATCTCCACCGACCTCCTCATGGCCTCCGCGATCGCTGATGCCCTCGAGCTGGCGTTCGCGTCGGGCGGGATCGAGGACCGCCCTGACTACCTGCTCGACGTGCTGCAGATCCGTGCAGCGGTCGCCCAGGCCCGTGTCGACCTCCCGTCCGCTGTCGAGCCGGTGCGGCTCCTGCGTGTCGTGGGAGGTGACCGGTCATGAGGGCCGCCGCCCTGGTCGTCGCCACCGTGTGTGGCCTGTCGACGGTGCTGTTCGTGGCTTGGTTCGTGTGGCCTGCCATGTCTTCCGGCCGGCGAGTGCGTGGGGAAGCGCGCCGCCCGGTCGGGAAGTCCCCCGCCGGTGATCTCGGTGTCGACGGTGGACACGAGCCGAGGGGCGGGGGGAGCCGTACCTCCTCCCGTCCCTCGGTACCAGCCCGCGAGCTGATCGACGGCTACCGGCCCGCCCGAGAGAACCGGTACTGGGTCAACGACATGGCCATCGCCGGCGCGTTGGCGGCCTGGTCGAAGGAACCGTCCTCGTGACCCGGGGAGCGGACCCGGGCCGGGCCTGCAAGCACCCCGGCTGTGGCGTGAAGATCGTGTGGGCCAAGCGCGCCGGGACCGACCGGTGGCTGCCCCTCGAGGTCGCCGACCAGGAGCCGTTCACCGTCGCCGCGACCGGCTGTGTCGTCGTGGTCGGGACGGTGGCGTGGCGCCCGGCTGACCTGATGGAGCACTTCCTGGTCCGCAGCGAAGGCACCGCCACCGAGGACCACCTCCGCGACCTCGCTGCGGGCTACCCGTGGCGACGCGTCCACCTCCACGAACCCGCTGACCAGTACGCCACGACCTCGAACGGAGCAGCATGACCATCACCGAGGCCAACGACGTCGCGATCCTCCTCAGGCTCCTCGGCACCGCCGAACCCGTCGACGTCGACAGGGTCGTCGCTGCTGCGTCCGCGCTCGAGGTCCGCGTCTACAAGGCGCTGGCGGCCGGACCCCGGGTTGACCCCGACGTCGTACGCGACATGGCCACCCACCAGGCCCGCGAACACGGGCCCGTGGGAGGCCTGTCGTGACCGAGAAAGCGTCCGAGAATGTGGCGCTCGACGACGAGCAGGAATGGACCCTCGGAGGGTTCATGGCCGACTGCGAGCGAGTCGCCACCAATCCGCCTCCCGCGCCCGAGGGCTTCGAGCTCGTGGGGTGCGACGCCGAACCGCGCCACTGGCCGACCTACATGGCCCATGTCGACGGGATGTACCCCGCGCCGTGCCGCGACTGCATGCTCGACGAGCACAGCAAGGCGGCAGCCAAGCGCCACTGCCAGGACAAGCACCGCCGCTGGAAGTCCTGGGACATCTGGTACCGCCTCGCGTCCCGGCTCTACGTCCTGGGCATCACGTCAGGTGGAGGCGGCACCTCGTTTGGGCGGTGCGAGCACTGCGGCATCGGGAAGCAGCACCACGCCCCGCGCTTCCGGGGCCGCCGCGTGTACGTCCTGGGCAAGCCCCGCGAGTGGTGGTCCTGCCTGCGACGCGGCCACATCTACAGCCCACTCCAGGGACGCACGTTCCACCTGTGCTCAGTCTGCCTTCCGTGTTCGACCTGCGGCTCCACCGACCCGATGCACACGGACTCGGTCGACTGCGTCATTCCGCCCGCCTCGGAGGTGCGCGATGCCTGAGTCTCAGTCCGAGAGTGTGGGTACGCCGTCGAGCGGCATGGTCCCGCTCGGGATGGGGTTCAAGCGGTGCGACGAGACCCGCGCCCACTACGCCCACGAGTGGTACAACCCGATCCGGCAGAACTGCCCAGGCGGCCCCGACGAGACGCCTCCCCCCGTGCAGTTCGAGTGGGACATCACCGTGCGGCGCTGGGACTACTACGGCAACAAGGTCGAAGCAAGAACTCCGGCGAAGGTCATCGCCGCCGACAGGGCAGAAGTCACCACCAAGGTCCGCGCCATGTTCGGCGCGAAGTACGACGACTTCCGCAAGTTCTGGTCCCACGACTGGACGCTCAACAGCGCCCGTGAACTGAGCATGCCGCCCGCCTCGGAGGTGCGCGATGCCTGAGTCTCAGACCGAGAAGGCTCATACCCACCAGCACCCGCGCTGGACCCTGGCGATCAAGACGCGCACACGGCTGATCGGCACCCTGAATCTCGCCGTCGCGCTCCGGGGCGCGTCGTGCGGCTGGGGAACGTGTGAGAAGCCCCGGCGCACGTTCAAGGGCTTCCACCGCCTAGGACGACCCGCCTACCACCGCGCCATCGAGGTCGAGTTCGAGAACGACCCTGACCGGATCGGATGGGGGAACCGTCGGCGGCTGCTGACCATCCCCCTCGGTAGCGGGCCGACCACGTGGCGATTCAGCCGCAAGTCCCGTAGCAGCAATCCGCCCGGCTCCGAGCGTGGTGAGGGCTCGTGACCGGCTGCCCGGTCACGGTGTGGCCATCCCTGTCCCGGCCCTCGACGAACAACCGCGGCACGGCGCTGCACCGCGAGAAGCCCTGTGGCCAGCCACCGACGACCGGGTCGCGTCTCTGCGTCAAGCACGAGGCCGACCGGGCCCGGCTCTCTGACCCGACAGCGGAGGGGGCCGCGTGATCGTCTCAGGCAACGCAGGCGTGTACGTCGCGGCGCAGGGTGGCCGGCCGTTGCCGCCGATCCCGGTGGATCTGCACCGCCCGCATCGGCCGTGGTGTGTGGACTGCAAGCTGAAGCGCGACCCCGGCGACCTGGACGCCGCCGGCCGGTGCGGGCAATGCGCGGCAGCGGTGGTCACCCGGGCACGGGGTGAGGCTCGCCGCGCGGCCCGTGACGCTGCAGCTGTGGCGGCCGAGGAGCAGATCCTGGCCAGAGCCAAGACACCAACCCGGCCGGCGGCGGCGAAGAAGCCGCGGCGTCCCCGCGGGCCGCGACGGCCCCGAGCAACCTCGGTCGGCCGCCCGGCCCGGTCGAGACGCGTCACGGGCCAGGGCAGCAACCACACGACCGCCTCGAAGCTCCGCGCCCTGGGCGTGTCCCCCCTCGAGGTGAAGCAGTGGGCCGTCCAACAGGGCCTCCTCGAGGCCGTGACCCGGGGACGTGTGTCCGGCCCGATCGTCGACGCCTACACGGCAGCCCAGACAGGAGCGTCCCTTGCAGACCGATGAGCCGGCCGTGCTGATGTGGATGACCGCCCTCGCACCCCGACCCGGGGGCCGCGTCTCCGCGCCAGGGCATCACTGGTGGCGCGAACTAGTCACCGAGGTCCACCGGCACGCGGTCGCCGCCAGGGAGGCGCTCCGGGAGTCCTCACGACCGGCGTACGCCGCCGCTGGGGCCGCGAACTCCGACGCCGCCTACTACCAGTTGTCCGACGAGGAGTTCGACCAGCTGCACCCGGCTCCGCGGCTGCGTGACGCGATGATCCACCTCTCGCGCGGCTCCTGGACCCCGGACCCGCACAGGTGGGCGTCGTGAGCGGCGTGCAGGTCGGCACCCGCCTGGACCTCCTCGAGCGGCTCAGGGTGAAGATCGACCAGGAGATCGCTGTCGAGCGCCGCAAGCTCGCGTTGAACGCCCCAGGTCCACGGGCCCGCTTCGAGGTGTACGAGAAGCCGAAACGGAAGGCCCCGGAGCCGTCTGCTGGTGACCGGCTGCTCGTCGAGCTCGGTGTCACGGCCCATGAGGTGAAGGTGTGGGCCGTCTCGGTCGGGATCCTCGACCAGATCCGCCGCGGCCGGGTCGCCGGCCATGTGGTCGACGCCTACGCCCTCGCGCACCGTCCACAGGCTGACGAAGGAGGTGCCTGATGGCCGAGGCAGAACACTCCGCCGAGAAAGCGCTGCCCGACGACGGCACGTTGGTCCGCCTCAAGCGGGGCATGCCCGGCACCTACGAGGGGCAAACAGCCACCGTCCACCACCAGCACCCGAGCAGCGGTCACTCCAACCTCCCCAGGCTCGTCTGGCTTGAGTGCGAGGTCATCTGGTCGCACGGCACCGCTGACGGGTTCTGGGCTGGGCGAGGCGAGTACGTCGTGCCGCCCATCCACGCCTGTCCGCCGGAGGGCAGCGGAGTCATGCCCTGCTGCGGCAAGACGCCGTTCGAGGTCCCCAGCACCGACCGGATGACGAGCGAGGAGGAGGTGTGCCCCTGTCGAGTGCTCGACCTGGAGCCGGTGGACGTCCGACCTACGGCTGACGACGAAGACGAGCCGTGCGGCTGCGACGTACCCAACATGCGCTGGTGCGCATGGAACGGCCCGTGCTGCGACCGCTGCTCGCACGGCTACGAGGAAGCCCACGCCGACTGCTGCGGTACCGCCTTTCGGCCCGCGGTCGTCGGCCCCGATGAGTACGGCGTTGCCACCACCGACGACGGGGCGATCAAGGTCTATGCGCCCGGTGAGGACATGTCTGACCCGACTGCCGGCGTGCCCTATCCGCCTAGCAGCACTAGCCCCGCTTCTGACGGGGGTGCGGTATGAGCGGCAAGGCCGAGAAGGCTCACATCTGCTGCGCCTGTTTCACCCACAACGGGCTGCCCTGCTGCAACCCCGGCCACCTCGATCTGATTGGGGCCCGAACGGTTCAGCGTGCGTGGGACTCATCGCCGTTGCTGCGTTCCGTGAAGGCCGCGCGCGAGGAGTCCGGGGCCATCGCTCGCCACCGCTTCAACAACGACCTGCGCTACCGAGCCGACGACCACGAGAGGCAGCGCCAGTTGACGCCGCCCTACGTGCTCGAGCCGGTACGCCAGGCGCTCGGCAGCATCGAACTGGACCCCTGCACCGAGCCCGACAACCCGACCGCCGCCGAACGGTTCTACATCGCTGAGACGGACGGCGCTGAGCAGCCCTGGGATGCCGGGACGATCTACGTCAACCCGCCGTACTCCAAGGCGCGTGAGCGGTGGGTCAAGCGGTGCATCGAGGCCGCGGCGAACGGCTCCCGGGTCATCCTGCTCATGCCCTCGCACACCGACACGCGACTGTTCCACCTGGCAACCGAGACCGCCTCGCACGTCGTGTTCATCAAGGGCCGCGTGAAGTTCGGCATCCTCCGCGAGAACCGACGCCAGGAGGCCGCGTCACACCCGTCCTGCCTCATCGGCTGGAACCTCGTCGACGTCGCCCCGCTGGCCCCGCTCGGGCGGATCTGGCACCTGAGCAGTAGGCCCGGACAGCCGGAGGCCACGCGGTGAAGGTGTTGTCTGTTCGGCAGCCCTGGGCGTACGCGATCCTGCGCCTGGGGAAGGACGTCGAGAACCGCGCCAACCGCAAGGGTCAGGACGCGGCCCGCAAGCAGTTCGCGCACACGGGGCCGCTGCTCATCCACGCCTCGACCAGGACCGCCGGCCCGGAGGCGTGGCGCGAGATCGAGCGACTGGCCCCCGGTCACCCGCTTCCGGCCCTCGGGGGGTCTGACCCGGCCACCCAGCTCGGCGCGGTCATCGGGATCGTCACCGTCCACACGGTGCACACCGCCGACGCGTGCTCGAACTCGCGCGACGACTACGGCTACTGCTCGAGGTGGGCGCAGCCCGACGCCGCCCACTTGATGCTCACCCAACCCCGGGTCCTGGCACACCCGATCTACCTGCCCGGCCGTCTCGGCCTCTGGTCGATCACCGACGCCCTCACCCTCGCCGCGATCTCCAGGGAGCTCGCATGACGACCCGACCGTGCCGCACCTGCCAACAGCCGTTCCGGGTGGTCGGGAAGGCCCGCTACTGCTCCTGGGACTGCCGACACGGCACCGACGCCGGCTACAACGCCGGCTGCTCCTGCGAACGGTGCCGAGCAGCCCACGCCCGCGCACACAAGCGGTCTCGCATCAAGCCGCGGCCACTGGTCCCGTCGGTCGGTAGCCAGCGCCGGATCCGGGCCCTGGCACGTCTCGGCTGGTCCTCCCGCGAGATCTCACGCCGCATGGGCCGCGAGCGTTCGTTCGTCCAGAAGGTGATGGGCCGGGCCACCCTCGAGCAGGCCACGGTCGACGCGATCACCCGGCTGTACGACGAGCTGTCGATGACCTGGTGCACGTCACCGGCCGCGGCCCGGGTCGCCGCGGACGCGCGGGCGAAGGGCTGGCCGCCCCCGTTGGCGTGGGACGACGAGGACCTCGACGACCCCGACGGCCAGCCGTACACCGAGGAACCCGCCGACGACATGGACCCCGTGGTCGTCGAGCGGATCCTGGCAGGCTCCTGGCACCTCCCAGCGACCGCGGCCGAACGCACCGAGGTGATCCGCCGCTGGGCCCTCGCCGGCCGTTCCCTGTCCGAGCTCGGCCGCCTCACCGGGTGGAAACCCGAGCGGTACTACCGCCTCAGTGACGGGGAGGCGGCATGACCCTCGTGAACCGTCCCCCGGCGGCCGTGACCGTCCGGAACCAGCTGGCCCCGACCGCCCACACCGACACCAAGGCCACCTGCCTGTGCGTCGACCCCGAGGTCGACCACCTCCGCGACCTCATCGCCTACGGCATCCCGCAACCGGTGGCGTCCCGGATGCTGTGGGGCCCCCGTCAACCAACACCTCCATGGCCGGCCCCGGAGCCTCGGCCGTTCGAGACCCGGTCGATCCCGCTGTTCCGGTGGATCGGCCTCCGAGACAGGAGCACCTGAGTGGACTGGGTGAAGCTCAGGACCAACTATTGGCTCGACGTCGCCATCGTCCGCGCCGGCGAGGCGGCCGAGGTGCTGTGGGTCCGCGCCAAGGCGTACTGCGGTGCGGAGGAGAACGGCGGGTTCGTGCCCCGCGAGCTCCTCCCCAGGCTGACGCCGCTGCGGGGGACGGCCCGGGCACGTGCGCTGGTCCGTGAGGGGCTGTGGACGGTCGTCGATGGCGGCTGGCAGTTCGTCGACTGGGACCAGGTGACCCGGGAGCAGCTCGAGGCGCAGCGTGAGGCCGGTCGGGCCCGGCAGACGGCCTACCGGGCCCGACGTAACGGAGGGAGTAACGCCGTTACTAACACGGATGTCACGGAAGAGAGAAGAGAAGAGGCAGAGGAGAAGGCTGCTGCAGCAGCCGCGGCGGCGCTGCCGGCGTCGGTCGAGATCCTCCGAGCCGCCCTCGAGGCCCACAGGCTCCACGTCCGCTGGGACCTCCTCGACCCCGACCAGGTCGCCGACATCGAGGCCCTGATCGCGATCCACGGCGACGGGCCCCTCGTGAAGTCCGCCCTGGCGCAGTACCAGCCCGACCGGCCTCCCGCGACCGCCCAGGCGTGGCTCGGCGGCTGGCAACAGCTCCGACGCCCGGGCGACCTCGCAGCCGTGAAACCCGACCCCTGCCCCGAGCCCGGCCACTCAGGCACCACCCGGCACTGCGCCCAGTGCGCCGCCGACCGTCTCGCTGGAGGTATCCGATGATCGAGGCAGCCACGACCCGCGAGCAGCACGCCCGGGGCCACATCAACCGCCGCCTCTACCAACTCGACCGCGAGCTCCGCTCGGTACGCGCTGACGTGGCGGCCGGGTCGATGTCCTACGACGAGGCCGGGGTGTGGTGCCGGCTGCTCGTCGAGTCCACCTGGGACGCGATCACCGACCTGTTGGCGTTCGCGTCGAGGGGGACGTCGTGACGCCCTGCCCGGGTCGCCTGTTCGACCAGGACGGCCTGGCCTGCACCCTCGAGGACGGCCACGTCCCGGGGTGCGTGTTCGAGTCCACGTCGGGTGTGCCCGACCGGCACGACACAGGAGCAGCCGATGAGTGACCAGGAACCGCAGCACACGCCCGAGAATGCGCAGGTCGAGTTCCGACCCGTCGCGGGGCACCCCGACGACGATGAGTGCACGCACCGCTCGGACGGCACGGACGCGACGTACTGCGGCCAGCCACGCGCGTGGCACGAGCATCACCCGCGCTGCTACCAGAACACCGGCGTCCCGGATGACCTCCCTGGCGACCTCTGCGACTGCCGCGTGCTCCGCATGATCGAGCAGGTCTGCACATGCACCGATCCGGCAGTCGCCTGCCCCGCGTGTCTCGCTCGCCGTGACCGCCACGGCTGGCCGACGGACTGGCAGGAACGGATGCAGGAGGACGACGGCGGCTGGCACTGCGCCCACGAATGGCTCGACCGGCCCGAGTCCGACACCCGCGAGTGCGTGATCTGCGGGACGGAGGTGGCCGGATGAGCGCCTGCCTGAACGTCTGCATCGTCAGCGATGACGAGGGCCGCGGCTACTACTGCGACGAGTGCCCCGAGCGGCGCCCCGTCCAACTGCCGACCCTGCCGGGCAAGGTCGACGGGATTGTTGGCTGGGACCCGGTGGTTCTCCAATGCCGAGACTGTGGCGCGACCTATACAGGCACGCTCGGGCGGCGTAACGCGGGGGCGGACATCATCCTGTCTGGCTACCGGTTCCACACCTGTGAGCGCGGAACGGGCGAAAGCAAGCGCCGCTGCCCCGACTGTCTCGCCGCCGTTGAGAACGCCTGCCCGAACCGAGGGAGGCATCAGTGATGGATCAGTCCTTGGCCCAGAGCTGCACTGTGGACTTCGCGAGTCCCGCGGCCTCTGCGACGGCGGTGTACGACCCGCCGGCCTCGATGGCGGCCACCACAGCTTCCCGCAGCCGGGCCTGCGCCCGGTCGGAGGCCGTGCGTGCCCGCCGGAGCTCCCGTAGCTGCTCGGCGGGCACCTCACCCCGAGGGCGGGGCACTCAGGCCGCCGCCGCGTCGAGCTTGGCCCAAGTCAGCGAGTGCGAGCGGCCGACGATGTTGCCGGCGGCGTCGAAGATGAACCAGTCGCGGCCGGTCATGCGCCAGGACTTGCGGATCGCCATCCCGTTCCACGGGTTGACGTACTCCGAGATGTACCCCTCGCCGTTGACAGTGAAGGACTTGCCCTGGGACTTGATCCAGGCGAGGTCGTTGCGGTGGGCGGCGTTCTGGCTGGTCGTCGTGTTCATGGGAATAACGTACCGAGTCTCGGTACGTTACGCAAGAGGTCTAGACCTAGTCTTTCGGCCCGGATCGCAGGGCAGCGATGCCTGAGCGCACGATCCCCGGCCGCACGTCGACGTGCACCAGGTGCGGGTCGACGATGGTGTGGGCCAGGACGGTGGCCACGGAGTCCGGCCGCGGCGGGAAGTCCATGCCCCTGGACCCGGTCGAGAACCCGGCCGGCAACGTCGCGGCCCGCGTCCTCCCGTCGTCTCGCCAGCTCGTGGCCCGGGTGTTGTGCAAGGACGAGACCCACGACAGGACCACCGAGTTCCGGGCGATGCCGCACGCCGCGACCTGCACACCGCCACCGCCGGGGCCTGACGCCCCGGGTGTCATCGACCTCGACGCGGCACGCCGCCGCAGGAAGACCACAACCCGATGACCCTGCGCCGCACAGCCCTCGCCCGACGCACCCAGCTGCGCCGCACCCCCATGCCCCGCCGGAAGCGGGAGCTCCGAGCGAAGACGCTCACCGCCGCGGGTGGCCGACGAGGCACGGGCCCCTCGACCAGGACCAAGCAACAGGTCGCCGACCGGGCGGGCTACTGCTGCGAGGTCTGCGGCCTGGCCCTGCACAACGGCGCCCGCTGGGTCGAGCCCCACTCGTTCCACCACCGCCGACCCCGCGGCGCGGGAGGGACCAGCGACCCGGCAGCGAACACCGCCGCGAACCTCCTGCTCCTGTGCGGGTCGGGGGTCACGGGCTGCCATGGCCGGGTGGAGCGGGAGCGGACCACGGCGTACGCGTACGGGTGGCTGGTGCACCAGGGCATCGACCCGGGCGGGGTGCCGGTGTGGGTGTGGTGGTTCGCTGACCGGCCGGTGCTCCTCACCCGCGACGGTCACTTCGAGGCGACGGCCACGGGTGCGGTGGATGGGAGCGATGAGGGATGAGCGAGCAGGAGTTCGACGGACGGCACGATGCGCGACCGGACGACCCAATCGACCCGCTGGCGTTGGCGCTGTTCGGGATTCGGGATCACGTCCGCAACCACCACGGTTGCCTCGCCAAGCGGGGGATCGGCGGGCACCACTTTGACGCCGCCGACGAGTGCGCCCTGGCTGACATCGTGCGGCGCTACGGCGACGTTCGGTCCACCGAGGTGGGGGTGGTGTCTCCGAGCCCGTTCACCCTGAGCGGCCACACCCTGTCTGAACTCGACGAGCTACACGCAGCGGCTGGCCTCGGCAGCGAGTGGCTGGCGAGCGAGGCGAGGCGAGTCCTGGTCCATGCCATCACGGTGCGCGGCGAGGTGCAGCGGTGAGCGGGGAGGGGGGCAGGACCACGGCAGCCGGGTACGGCCACGCCCATCAGAAGCTGAGAGAGGAGTGGAAGCCGAAGGTCGCGACCGGCAAGGTCCGATGCGCGCGCTGTCGACAGCCGATCATCCCGGACCGCTCCCAGTTCGGGGACGGCTGGCAGCTCGACCACGACCCGACCGACCCGACGAGGCAGAGGTACCTGGGGCCGGCACACACTCGATGCAACCAAGGGGGGGCACACCCCGACGCGTCGGGCGACCCCGAGCCGACGCCGATGACGGAGTGGTGACCCCAGAACTACCTCAGGAACCGAGCAGCGCGTGAGTAACGAGGCGACGGAGTACGTGACCGTCATTCCCCAGGGCTACCGAACGTCCCGGGCTAGTGCGTCACACGGACTACCTAGTCCGTCACACGGACTAGGGGTAGTGCGTGAGAGCGACAAAGCTAGTGCGCCACACGGACCCAGTACTACAAGTACTAAGCGCGCCCCCCGCAGGAAGGGGCCGCCGCTGAAGATCGACGCCCACGCCCTGGCAGACGACTGCTGCAACCTGCCCGCGCACCACCCCGTGCACAGCGAGGCGTCGTGATGATCCCCGTGACCGACAGCGCCGACGCCGCCGAGCAGCGCGAGATCGAGGCCGCGCGCGCTGAGGCCGAGGTCCTCGAGCTGCGCCGGCACGAGGAGGAGTGCGACCGCGGCTGGCTCGGCGAGGACGAGGACGGCAGGCCGATCCCGTGCCCGCGGTGCCGGCCGCGGCTTCTGCATGTCCCGTGCCGGACCTGCGGGGTGGCGTACGAGGCGTGCGCGGCACGACAGGCTCGGCGCCGCGGTGAGTGCTGCGACGGGTGCGAGCACAGCCGCCGCGCCAGAAGTACCTCAGGATCCACACAGCGCCTGACAGATCGGAAGAGC